>CAMWUW010000091.1 GCA_947177525.1 uncultured Bacteroidales bacterium
GGCTACAAGCTTCTCATACCTCTGATTCTTACGGCAACAGTCTCGTATGGTGTCACAAGAACAATTGAACCTTATTCCATTTATACAAAGCGTATTGCCAAGAAAGGTGAGCTTCTTACACATGACAGCGACCAGGCTGTTCTCACGCTTCTCAAGACAGATGAACTTGTGGAATCCGATTTCAGCACTGTCCGTATTGACGCATCGTTGGGAGAACTGGTGGAGGTCGTCGCCGGGTCAATGAGAAATATTTTCCCTGTCGTTGATTCCAAAAATCATTTCCAGGGCTTTGTCTCTTTGGAGGACATCAGGCGTGACATGTTCAAGAAAGACATGTATGACAAACTGCATGTCTATAATTTCATGAAATCAGCTCCTGCATACGTTTATGTAGATGAGAAGATGGACAGCGTCATGAGAAAATTCGAAAAGACAGGTGCCTGGAATCTTCCGGTCGTGGACAGTGACAGGACTTATGTGGGTTTCGTTTCAAAGTCAAAGATATTCTCTGCATACCGCAATCAGCTGCGGCAGGTCTCACATGATTGACACAAGATACAATCGCAAAAATACAGGAAAATGAAGGACATATATATAAAGGACATCGCAAAGCGTCTGGAAATCAAGGAATGGCAGGTTGAGAACTGTGCCGGACTTTTTGAAGAGGGAGCCACGATACCTTTCGTAAGCCGTTACCGCAAGGAAAGGACCGGAGGGCTTGATGAGGTGGCTGTGGCCGAGATACGCCACTGGACGGATGTCTTTGCGGAGATGGAGAAACGCAAGGAGCATATAATCGGCATCATATCACAGGCCGGTTCGCTTACGGACGAACTCAGGGAACGTATTGTCTCTTGCGTTGACTCGCGTGAACTGGAGGACCTGTACCTTCCGTTCAAGCCGAAGAGGAGGACGAGGGCAACAGCAGCAAAGGAGGCTGGACTGGGTCCTCTTGCGGAAAAAATGTATGGAGTGATGCTTTCGGATCCTGTTGCGGAGGCACGTAAATTTGTAGGAGACAAGGTGGCTTCGGTTGATGACGCCCTTGCCGGTGCCAGGGACATAATTGCAGAGAGATTGAGTGAAACTGCCTCGGTCAGAGATACATTGAGGCGAATTTTCAAGTCAAGGCGGCTTGTCACCAAGGCTGCTAAGAAAGCTTCGGCTGCCGAGGCGCAGAAATATAAGGCTTATTTCGATTACTCTGAGCCTTTGGAACGTATGGCACCTCACAGGCTGCTTGCAATCCTGAGGGCAGAAGGAGAGGGATATCTAAACATAAGGATTGATGCAGATGCCGAGAAGTGCGGAAAGAAGATTTACTATGATTTCTGCCAGGAAAGGAGATATCCGGCCCCTCCGTTGGCCCAGCAGCTTCATCTTGCCTTTGATGACGCTTATAAGAGGCTTCTTGAACCTTCGATTTCAAATGAAGTCATCAGGGAGGCCAAGGAAAAGGCTGACATTGAATCCGTAAGGATTTTCGGAGAAAACCTGCGGCAGCTTCTTCTTGCACCTCCGGTAGGACAGAAAAGGGTGCTGGCCATTGACCCCGGGTTCAGGACAGGATGCAAAGTAGTCTGTCTTGACGGTCAGGGAAACCTTCTGCATCATGAGGCCATATTTCCGCATCCTCCTGCAAATGAGAAAATTAAATCCATTCAGGCATTGTCTGAAATGGTTGAGAAATACAAGATTGAGGTAATTGCAGTAGGCAACGGCACTGCTGGCCGGGAGACAGAGGATTTCATAAAGCGTGTCCCTTTGCCAGCCGGTGTAAGCGTCTTTACGGTAAGCGAGGACGGGGCCTCCATTTACTCGGCGTCTGAAGTTGCGAGGGAAGAGTTTCCTGACCAGGATGTGACTGTGCGCGGTGCTGTCTCGATTGGCCGAAGGCTTATGGACCCTTTGGCAGAGCTTGTCAAGATAGATCCGAAGTCTCTCGGAGTGGGGCAGTATCAGCATGATGTTGACCAGAATATCCTGAAGGAGAAATTGGACAATACGGTTGTCAGCTGTGTGAACAGTGTGGGAGTTAATCTCAATACCGCAAGCAGTTATCTGCTGAGCTATGTCTCCGGAATAGGACCTGCGCTTGCGGAAAATATAGTGGAATACCGTACAGCAAACGGAGCATACCGCTCACGTGAGGAACTGCTGAAAGTGAAAAGGCTCGGCGCGAAAGCTTTTGAGCAGTGCGCAGGCTTTCTGAGGATACAGAATCCGGACTATCCTCTTGACGCATCTGCCGTACACCCGGAGGCTTATCATATAGTTGCCAAGATGGCGCGCGACCTGAAAGTGACAGCAAAAGAACTTGTCGGAAACGAGCAATTGTGCTCGATGATAAACCCTTCCGAATATGTCAGTGGAGATTTCGGACTTCCTACCATAAACGATATAATCAACGAATTGCGCAAGCCCGGACGTGACCCGCGTGAAGAAGCGCAGCAGTTTGAGTTCTCACAGGACATCAGGACAATCGGTGACCTTGTCTCCGGCATGGAATTGCCCGGCATAGTAACGAACATAACTGCGTTCGGTGCGTTCGTGGACATAGGCATAAAGCAAAACGGCCTTATACATGTCTCCCAAATGGGTGTAAAAGGCCTTGCAGATCCGTCAAAGGTACTGAAGCTTCATCAGAAGATAAAAGTAACCGTGACTGGTGTCGATATGGAACGCGGCAGAATCAGTCTGAAACTTTCTTCTTGCTGATTGTATATTGTGACATGATGACTCCTATTGTGGACAGCACTATTCCTGCCCACTGTCTGGCATTCAGTATTTCATGACCGAGTACCCAGGCTATCAGTGCGGCCGCCACTGGAATCAGTGCGGAGAATATGCTTGACTTGGCTACTCCAAGACTCTTTATTGTGCTGACCCATAGTGAAAAAGCGAGACTTGAGCACAATACTGCGAGGCATATTATAGGATACCATACTTCTGCAGAGAAATATATTTCCGCATTGAAGTCAGCCAGACCTTTAAACAGGAACAGAGGCAGAAGATATAACGAGCCTATAAGGAACTGGTACATTACGATAATCTGGCTTGAGTAGTTGCCGGACAGGCTTTTGGTCAGCGAAGCATGGCCTACTTCCGCGATCACTGCTATCAGCAGGAACAGGATTCCGATTATGAAGTGCTCTCCGAGTTCTCCTTTTGACATGGCGACCATAACTATGCCTGCAAGGGAAAGAAGGATTCCGAATATATTTACGGCGTTGACTTTTTCCCGGAAGAACAGGACTCCTGCAGCTATCGAGAATATGGGAATCGTGGCAATTACCATGGCGCTTATAGTCGGTGACCCTGTTTCCTTAAGCCCCAAAGTCTCAAAGATGAAATATATGAACGGTTCACACAGGGCAAGCAAAAGAAACTTCGGCAGGTCCTGCTTCTGTATGCGCTTTATTCTTCCGTATGCTGCATTGAACAAAAACAAAACGACTCCGGCAATGAAGATTCTTACAAATACGAAATAGAAAATCGGTATTCCCCTGGAAATAAGCTTGTCTGTCCAAATGTATGACATGCCCCATAGGGTTATCGCAAATATGGAAACAATGTATATCAGCAGTTTGCTTTGTTTTATCTTAGGTGTCATTGGTCTTATATTTAGAATCGGATCTTGGTTTGTTTCCGGCTATGCTTCCTTGTGCAGCTTGCCGTTCCTGATTACCTCTTTTCCGTCAATGAGGACGGTTTCGATGAATCCCTGAAGTTCTTCACCGTTATATGGTGTCCAGCCGCATTTGTAGAGCTGGTCTTCATTATGGACCGTGAATTTCCGTCCCAAGTCGAATATCACGATATCCGCAGCATATCCTTTTCTTATTTTTCCGCGTTTAAGTTCATATACTTCCGCAGCCTTCTCAGAAAATACCGAGGCTATCCTGCTGAGCGGAATATCTTCCTGTGCAGCTATCGTCAGAAGCACAGGGAGGCTCTGCTGGATTGACGGCAGGCCTGACGGTGAGTGAAAATAATCAGTCTGCTTTTCTGAAAGCAGGTGAGGCGCATGGTCTGAGCCTATCATGTCTATGAGCCCGCTGCAAAGTCCTTTGCGCAGGGCTTCACGGTCCTGCGGAGTCTTTACGGAAGGATTACATTTGAGACAGCTTCCAAGCCTGTCATAGTCCTGATTGCTGAACCACAGGTAGTTGCATGACGTTTCAGCAAGTATCTCAGGGTTGCTGAGCTTGGCTGCCCTTACCATTTCAAGCTCTTCTTTAGTGGATATATGGCAAAGTACAAGGCGCGTCTTATGACGTATCGCCATCTCAAGGGACTTTATGCTTGATTTTATGCATGCCCTGCGGCTGCGTATGTTCTCATGTTCGCAAAACGGGACATCTTCACCGAATTTTTCTTTGGCCAGGCGCATGTTCTCTTTGATGATTTCCTCGTCCTCGCAATGTACGAGCAGCGGTTTTCTGCAGATGGAAAACAATTTTTCAAGCGCATCTGCATCATCAATTAGCATGTTGCCGGTTGAAGAGCCTAAAAAAGCCTTGACGCCCGCTATATTCTCAGCGGACAGTCCTGTCTTTTCATCTCCTTCGCATGCTGTTCTGCATGCTTCTTCCACATTTGAGTCAGTGGCTCCGATATGGAACAGAATGTGTCCGGTGCATCTTCCCTCTGACGCCATGACTTTTGCCTGAACCGTTTGCGCGTCAATTGCAGCAGGAATGGTGTTAGGCATATCCATGACAGTAGTGACTCCTCCGGCTGCAGCTGCTGCAGACTCCGTGGCCATGTCCGCCTTGTGCGTCAGTCCTGGTTCCCGGAAATGCACATGAGCATCAATCCCGCCTGCCATGAGCCATTTCCCTTCCAAGTCAATGACTTCTGTGTCCGGGCATATCTGCAATGCGTGTCTTACCTGCTCACCGTAGTTTTCGTCATCGGCATACATCACATCTGCAATATAGCCGTCAGATATGAGGACAGAGCCTTTGCACTCTTTCTCGGCGGTAACTATCGTGGCCCTGTCCAGAAGAATTGTCCTGCTCATGCCTGCTTAGGTCTTATTTTTCTCATTTTCAGTTTCATCACACCCCAGAAAGCCTCCCCGAATATTCCGCTGCTCATTTTGGATGTACCTTCTTTTCTGTCTACGAAAATTATTGGAACTTCCTTTATCTTGAAGCCGAGCCTGTATGTGGTGTACTTCATTTCAATCTGGAAGCCATATCCTTTCATGCGTATTTTGTCAAGGTCAATTGTCTCCAGAACACGCCTTCTGTAGCATTTGAAGCCTGCTGTCGTGTCATATATCTTCATGCCGAGCACGGTGCGTACATATACAGATGCATAGTACGACATTATCACCCGTCCTATAGGCCAGTTGATTACGCTTATCCCGTTGCAGTAGCGTGAGCCGATGGCAAGGTCTGCTCCTTCTTTGCTGCATGCCTCATAAAGACGCGGCAAGTCTTCCGGGTTGTGCGAGAAATCCGCATCCATTTCAAAGATATAGTCATATCCTTCCCGGACAGACCATTTGAATCCCGTGATGTATGCTGTCCCGAGACCGAGTTTCCCTGTCCGCTCTATCATGTGGAGCCTTTCCGGAAACTCTTTCTGCATTTTTTTGACAATCGATGACGTGCCGTCAGGGGAACCGTCTTCAATCACAAGGATATGGAACCCTTCTTTCAGCGCGAATACAGCACGTATTATGTTCTCGATATTCTCCTTCTCGTTATAAGTCGGAATTATGACAATTTTCCTGTCCATATATGAGTAAAATACTGGAAGGGGACTGCACGGTCCCCCTCCTGTTCTATATTATTTTATTGTTTTCATCATTTCCGCAACAGCTGCCTCCAGCTGCTTGTCCTCGCCCCTGAGCACTGATGCCGGATCATTGTACACAAGTATGTCCGGTTCTACCTGAAGGTTTTCCAGATACCTGCCTTCTTTGATTCCGATTGCACCTACCTGAGGAATACCGAAGATAATGGTCGGGTCTATCTGGCTTTCCCACCACACTGCGGTCATGGTTCCGGGAACCGGAGCGCCTATGAGCTTGCCGATTCCGAGTGTCTTGTAAACGTATGGGAATCCTGACGCATCTGAGTAATTGTCCTCTCCGATAAGCACGCAAGACGGCTTGGTCCATTTGCTGTAAGGTTCTGTACCGATGTACTGTCCTCTCGGCTCAAACCTTATGTATGCCTGCCCTGAGAGCAGAGTCGCAAGATCGTCATGCAGCCAGCCGCCTCCGTTGTGCCTTGTATCCACAATCACAGCCTCGCATGTGCGGTATTTGCCGAGCAAGTCAGAATACACCTTCCTGAAGCTTTCAGAGTCCATGCCTCTGACATGAACATAGCCGACCTTGCCTCCTGACATTTTCTTTACCATCTCGGCCCTCTGTTCCACCCATCTGCGGTACATCTGCTCGTTGTCTGAGTATGAAGGCTCAATGTACATGTCTGTCGCTTTCTTGCCGTTCTTGCTCACGGAAATGACAATCTTTTTGCCGGCTTTCATTTTCAGAAGCCCGTACCAGTCTGTGCCGGAGGCAATCTTCACACCGTCAATGGCTTCGATTACATCGCCTTCCTTGATTTCCGGATCGGTTATGTACATAGGGCCGCCCTTGAGGACCTCCTTTATCCTGAGTCCGTCTCCTTTATATTCATTGTCGAAGATTACTCCGAGGGTTCCTGAATTGAATCCGCTCCTATAATAATAGCGTGCACCTGTATGTGAGCCGTTGAGTTCTCCGAGCATCTCTGAAAGCATCTCCTGAAAATCGAAATTGTTTGAGATGTGCGGAAGGAATCTCGCATACGTGTCATGATATCCTTGCCAGTCTATGCCGTGTATGTCTGATACATAGAACTTCTCATTGACCTGTTTCCAGATGTGGCCGAAGATATATTCTCTTTCTTTTGCAGGCCTGTAGTCGAAATCACCGCTGAAGCTTATTCCGCTGCGGCTTCCGTCTGCCGTTGATATTTTGGAGATTCCGTTTCCTGAAAGCAGGAACATTGACTGGTCGTCAGCAGTAGGGTAGAGTGCCCCATAGACACCCTTGGCGACAACTTTGACAGACATGTCGTCAATATTGAGCATGCACAGGTCCGTACCTTTCTCAAGCCTAACCATGTAGAACAGTTTTTTGCCGTCCTGTGTAAGGTAATGGTCGCCGAGTCTTCCGGAATACGGGGTCAGCCTGAGTGTCCTCTGCTTTCTTTCCCCGAGGTCAAATTCAAGCTGCAGCTGTTTTTTCTCTGCCTTTATGCTGTCTTTCTTCTCTGCTTTTTCCTCTTTCTTCTTGTCTTTTTCGCTTTTTTGCAGCTGAGCTATTTCCCGGTCTTCCTTGTCCTGCAGGAATTCTGCATATCTTTTCCCGTCAAAGAACATTATATATATGTCCCTCTCAGCACCCCAGCTGCCGTGGCTTCTGTAGCCGGCCTTGTCTGAAGACCATGTCATGGCCTTTCCTTTCAGTGCCCATCTGAAGTTTCCGTCTCCGTATCCGCTTTCGGTAAGGTCAGTGATTTCTCCGCCTTCAACGTCAATCAGGGCAATGTCCTCATTGTTCCATCCCCCGTTTGCCTGGTAGTTGCAGAGTATGTATCTGCTGTCCGGGCTCCACTCAAACTGCTGGTCTCCGTCAGTATACGAATAATTGACATTCTTGTCCAGGACAATCTTCTCCTTGCCGCTCTTGAGGTCCATCACTGCAATTCCTGTCCTTTCCTTAAGATATGCCAGTGACTTTCCGTCAGGTGATACCTGTGGCTGGAAGCATGTCTCTCCTTTTCCTGTGATGAGCTTCTCTTCCATTTTTACGGCGTATGTGAAGCATTTGTCATCCTTGTCGGTGAGTGACGTCGCCCAGATTCCCCAATGGCCGCCTCTTTCTGCTGCATAGTAAAGAGTCCTTCCGTCTTTGGAGAAGCATACGCTTCTTTCCTGTTCCGGAGTATTGGTGATTCTCTTTGTGGTCATGTAATCCACAGATGTGACATAGACATCGCCGCGAAGCACTATCGCAACCTCTTTTCCGTCAGGCGACACTGCAAGGTCTGTAGCTCCGGAGGTGAAGACCCTTTCCTGCATATCACGTTCGCACTGGTCCGTTATGATTTCTATCTCCACTTTATGCGGCCGGTCTCCTTCTTTCAGGGTGTAAAGCTCTCCGTCGTATGAATATGAAAGCGTTCCTTCGTCTGACACTGACAGGTATCTCACCGGATTGCCTTTGTGGAATGTAAGCTGGGTGGCGGATTCAGGTGACGATATGTCGCTTTTGTAAATGTTGAGAGTTCCGTCCTGCTCACTCAAGTAGTAGAAAGTGTGTCCGTCATTTGCAAACACAGGGTTGCGGTCTTCGCCTTTGAATGAAGTGAGCTTTGTGAATTTTCCTTCAGATGTTATTGCCGGTACGGAACATTTTGCTGAGCCTGCCGCCGGAACATAATGCCAGATGTCACGTGTGACAGAAGACGTATGGTGTTTCCTGTAAGGATCCTCATACCCTTTGTAGTCCTCATACAGAATGTCACCGTTCTTTCCGACACTGATGTCAGATATCGGAAGCGATGTAACAAGCTCAGGCCTGCCGCCGTCCTTGCCTACTATATAAAGCTGGGCATTTCCGGGAAAATCCCCGTATGCCGCATCCTGCTGCACTGCGGCCTTGAACAGGACGCTTCCGTCCCCGAGCACTGCCAGCGGAGTCTCATTGCCGGGATGCGATGTGAGTCTCTTTGGTGCGCCCCCCTCAGAAGGAATTACAAAAATATCCTTGCTCCTTTCACGGTATGAACTGAATACGATGTTTTTACCGTCAGGAGTCCACATCGGGTCCGAATCATACGCCGGATTGGAAGTAAGCTGGCGTGCCCTCCCTCCTTCTGTGCCCGTAATGTACAGATCACCCTTATAGGTGAATACAATCTGTTTCCCGTCAGGAGAAATGTCATTCCTCCTGATCCACAGCGGCGACTCCTGTGCCGTTGCGTAGAAGCTGGCTCCTGCAATAAGAACGCAGAAAGCAAAAATCATCTTTTTCATATAAAGTATACTTAATTACTTATTTATTTTTTTTTGCAAAATCTAAGGGCAAACGTCAAATTGTCCTGCAGTTGCATGAACCAACATGTGTAAAGTCTCGCCATGGACCACTGCCAAAACTTGTTTGACTGTCTGCGGAGACATAATTGTATATGTCTCCGAGTGGCAAATATAAAAATAAATCATGTAATATTCCTTACATATAGTAAGAATGATTACAGTTCGTTGGCCATAGATAGAATATAAGGACTTCTTTTAGCATCAATTTCTGTTGATCTGTAAATTCTGGTACCTTATATAATATAAGTATTCTGTCTGCCCCCGTCCTCGGTAGCTCCCCCCCCGGTTTCACATATTCTCCAGCCTTTCCTTTGACGGGTCCTTTGCATCTGTTTCTTGTGGTGCCTCTCCATAGTGCCATTTCATGTTATTGTGCTGCATTTTTCTGCATGGCATTAAAAAAATAAACTTTTTTTGCGTCATGTATTGCAGATTCGGAAAAAAGCACTACCTTTGCATCCCCGTTCGAGAAACGGGCGTCCCTTCGGGGTCAG
>CAMWUW010000092.1 GCA_947177525.1 uncultured Bacteroidales bacterium
ACGCAGGAAGACCTCAAGCATACAAAGTTTACACAGCCGGCAATTTTCCTGCATTCTACAGTACTCGCAAAATGCATAGGTGATTTCAATCCGGACATGGTGGCAGGACACTCACTCGGAGAGTTCTCGGCCCTCGTGGCAGCCGGAGCCATGGATTTTGAGGAAGGCCTCAAGCTCGTGTCGATACGTGCGCAGGCAATGCAGAAGGCGTGCGAATCCAATCCGGGGGCAATGGCTGCAATCATAGCCCTTCCTACGGAAACAGTAGAGGAGATTTGCAGCGGATGCGAGGGAGTCGTAGTTGCGGCGAACTATAACTGCGACGGCCAGATTGTCATATCAGGAGAAAAGGATGCAGTTGAAAAAGCTTGCGAAAAGATGAAAGAAGCCGGAGCAAAGAGGGCGCTTCTCCTTCCGGTAGGCGGCGCATTCCACTCTCCTCTTATGGAGCCAGCAAGGGCAGAACTCGCAGAAGGCATAGAAAAGGCCGTATTCCATACCCCGTCATGTCCGGTATATCAGAATGTAACTGCAAAGCCTTCCACTGACCCTGCCGAGATAAAGGCAAATCTTCTCGCACAGCTTACCGCACCTGTCAGATGGACACAGAGCATCAAAAACATGATTGCAGACGGAGCGGAAAGCTTCACTGAAGTAGGTCCGGGAAAGGTTCTCCAGGGACTTGTGGCAAAAATCTCAGGAGGCAGCGTAGAGACAAGCGGCATCAGCTCGCTCTAAGACGCCGGCACAGAGATAGTACACAATGCTTTACGCATAAAAATTTCAATCGAATCGCTGTCCCGGTCACGGAGCAGCGATTTGATGTATCTGAATAAGCCAACACCGGGGCAAAGCCAGGCAGAAAAACACGCCGCGGAGGCAGGCATGAAGGTCCGGAAACGCTTCACAGGCACATCCAATCCTGATTGTGGAAAAGTTTTTGGATTTTTATGAGCGTTTTTCGCCAAAAAGAAGTAATTTTGTGTGTTATATGTCCATTTGAATACAACATAATAATAAATATCTAACGATTATGGCAAACGAAAAAAAATTCGTCACTTGTGACGGCAACTGGGCAGCCGCCCATATCGCATATCTTTTCAGCGAGCATGCGGCGATCTACCCTATCACACCATCGTCAACTATGGCCGAATATGTTGATGAGTGGGCCGCACAGGGAAAGAAAAACCTTTTCGGCGAGGTTGTGAAAGTAACAGAGATGCAGAGCGAGGGAGGAGCGGCAGGAGCCGTTCACGGTTCTCTCCAGGCAGGTGCCCTCACTACCACATTCACGGCATCACAGGGACTTCTCCTCATGATTCCTAACATGTACAAGATTGCAGGTGAGATGCTTCCTACTGTATTCCATGTATCAGCACGCGCACTTGCATCACATGCACTCTCAATCTTCGGAGACCACCAGGACGTGATGGCATGCCGTCAGACAGGTTTTGCGATGCTTGCCTCAGCTTCAGTTCAGGAGGCTCTTGACATGGCTGCAGCAGCACACCTTTCAGCAATCAAGTCAAGCATACCTTTCCTCCACTTCTTCGACGGTTTCCGTACCTCACACGAAATCCAGAAGATTGAGCTTATCGACGAAGAGGCTCTCAAGGGAATGGTCAGCACCAAGTCACTTGCAAAGTTCAGGGCAAAGGCTCTTTCTCCAGACTCTCCAGTGACACGCGGAACAGCCCAGAACGCAGACGTTTATTTCCAGGCACGCGAGGCCTGCAACCAGTATTATGACGCGGTTCCTGACATCGTGGCAAGATACATGGGTGAAATCAGCGAGCTTACCGGCCGCAACTACCGTCCGTTCGACTACTACGGAGACCCTGAGGCAGAAAACATCATCATTGCAATGGGCTCTGTGACAGAAACTGTCAAAGAAACCATCGACCACCTTTCCGCACAGGGCAAGAAAGTCGGCGTAATGATAGTGCGCCTCTACAGGCCTTTCTCTGCAAAATATTTCATGAAAGCCCTTCCTAAGAGCGTAAAGAGAATCGCTGTACTTGACAGGACAAAAGAGCCTGGTTCACTCGGCGAGCCGCTTCTTCTTGACGTGAAGGCACTGTTCCAGGGTGTGGAGAATGCACCTCTTGTAATCGGAGGACGCTACGGTCTTTCTTCAAAGGACACCACTCCTGCACAGATCATCTCAGTATATGAGAACCTTGAGATGTCAGAGCCTAAGGACGGCTTCACAATCGGAATCGTTGACGACGTGACATTCAAGTCACTCCCTGCAAAAGAGGAAATCTCAATTGTAAAGCCTGGCACGACTGAGTGCAAATTCTACGGTCTCGGCTCAGACGGTACAGTTGGTGCGAACAAGAACACAATCAAGATCATCGGTGACCATACGCCTAAATACTGCCAGGGATACTTCGACTACGACTCCAAGAAATCAGGCGGATACACTTGCTCTCACCTTCGCTTCGGAGACTCCCCTATCAAGGCACCTTATCTCGTGGGAACACCTGACTTCGTGGCATGCCACGTACCTTCATATCTTACAAAATATGATGTCCTCAAAGGAATCAAAGAGAACGGAACACTTCTTCTCAACAGCCTTTGGGACGAGGAAGAGACCCTCAAGAGGATTCCTGACCACGTGAAGGCTGTCATCGGCAAGAAGAACATCACTCTTTATATAATCAACGCGACCAAGATTGCAGCAGAGATCGGACTCGGCGGACGTACAAACACAATCCTCCAGTCAGCTTTCTTCAAGATTACAGGCATCATTCCTTACGAGGAGGCCGTGTCATACATGAAGAAGGCAATCGTGAAGAGCTACGGCAAGAAAGGCGAGCACATCGTCAACATGAACTACGCTGCCGTAGACAGAGGAGGAGAATATACAAAAGTTGAGATTCCAGCAGACTGGAAAGACATCACTGCCAAGTTCGAGAACCCTAACAAGGACCGTCTCGCTCCTGAATTCGTAAAGGAAATCGCTGACGTAGTGAACGCACAGTGCGGTGACATCCTTCCTGTAAGTGCATTCAAGGACCAGGCTGACGGCACCATACCTTCAGGCACGACTGCATACGAGAAGCGCGGAATCGCAGTGAATGTACCTGAGTGGCAGGCCGACAAGTGTATCCAGTGCAACAGCTGTGCATTTGTATGTCCTCACGCTGTAATCCGTCCGTTCCTCCTCACTGATGCAGAGGCTGCCAATGCACCTGAGGGGCTCCAGCTCCAGCAGGGCAAAGCCACATTCAAAGAGTACAAGTTTGCGCTTTCAGTATCTGTACTTGACTGTACCGGCTGCGGAAACTGCGCAGATGTATGTCCTGCAAAAGAGAAGGCCCTCGTAATGAAGCCTCTCCAGTCACAGGAGGCGGAACAGGCGAACTTCGACTGGCTCCATGCAAACATCGGCTACAAGGACAACGTGCAGCCTAAGGCACAGAACATCAAGAACGCACAGTTCGCACAGCCGCTCTTCGAGTTCTCGGGAGCATGCGCAGGCTGCGGCGAGACTCCATACCTCAAGACCATCACACAGCTCTTCGGCGACCACATGATGATTGCCAACGCGACAGGATGTTCTTCAATCTACGGTGCATCATATCCGGCAGCTCCATACTGCAAGGACGCAAACGGACACGGTCCTTCATGGGGCAACTCCCTCTTCGAGGACAATGCCGAGTTCGGTCTCGGAATGAAGGTCGGCTCAGACAGGGCACGCGCAACAGTTGCACGCCTGATGGAGCAGGGACTCTCATGCTCTTGCTGCACAACTGAGATGAAGGATCTCTTCACCAAATGGCTGGAGAACCGCAATGATGCCAAGATAACACGCGAGGTTGCAGACGCCCTCATCCCAATGTGCGAGACATGCGGATGCGACACATGCAGGCAGCTTGTGGAATACAAGACATTCATCCCTGCACGCAGCCAGTGGATCTTCGGAGGCGACGGCTGGGCATACGACATCGGATACGGCGGACTTGACCACGTGCTTGCTTCCGGTGAAAATGTGAACGTCATGGTACTCGACACCGAGGTTTATTCAAACACCGGCGGACAGTCATCGAAGTCAACTCCAGTAGGAGCAATCGCAAAATTTGCAGCTTCCGGAAAGAAAGTGCGCAAGAAAGACCTCGGAATGATGGCAATGAGCTACGGATATGTATATGTGGCACAGGTTGCCATGGGCGCATCTCCGGCACAGTATTTCAATGCCATAAAGGAAGCTGAGGCATACGACGGACCTTCACTCATCATCGCTTACGCTCCATGTATCAACCACGGTCTCAAGGCCGGCATGGGTCTGAGCCAGAAAGAGGAGAAACTTGCCGTAGAATGCGGTTACTGGCATCTCTACAGGTACAATCCGGCTCTTGAGGGAACAGACAAGAATCCGTTCACTCTCGACAGCAAGGAGCCTGACTGGAGCAAGTTCCAGGACTTCCTCAAAGGCGAGGTAAGGTTCGCATCCCTCTACAAGATGTTCCCTGACACTGCTGCAGAACTTCTCCAGAAGACTGAAGAATTTGCAAAAGTACGTCTTGAGACATACAAGAGGCTTGCAAAATAACCGGACGATGAAAATAAGATTCATTGCAATTATGCTCGGTGCAGTCCTGATGGCTGCCCCGGGCATTTTTTGTACGGCCCAGCCTTCATGTAAGCTGAAGCCGTCAAAAACGATTCTGCTTTATCCAGAAGGACAGAATTCGGAGAAAGGCCTTGAAGAGGCACGCGGGCCCAAGGCATCAAACGGATTTAGCAAACCTGAGCATACGGACCCTTCATGCGGCAACATATCATATATTGCCGATGATGCACGCATTGACCTTTATTTTCCGAAAAAGCCAAACGGACAGATGGTGGTTGTGTGTCCTGGCGGAGGATACTGGATTGTGTCCTCGTGGAATGAAGGTGTATACACAGCTGACTGGCTGCTTTCACAGGGCATCACTGTATGCGTCGTTAAGTACAGGCTTCCGAACAGCCGTCACGAAATCCCGCTCACTGACGTGCAGAATGCATTCAGATACTGCCGCAGCCATGCCGCGGAATGGGGAATAAACCAGATCGGTGTAATGGGATTTTCGGCAGGAGGCCATCTTGCGGCAAGCGCGAGCAATCTTTTTACAGACGATATCACAAGGCCGGACTTTTCCGTGCTCATATATCCTGTGATATCACTTGACAAAAGTATAACGCACAAAGGCACAAGGGAAAATCTTATCGGCAGCGACAGATTCTGGGGAGACAGGGACAAGAAAGTGGATGAATTCATGCAGGCCCAGGAAAGGCACGCAGAACTGATAGAGCATTATTCGCTTGAAAACCGCGTGACTGCAGACACTCCGCAGACTTTCATTGTGCACTGTACGGATGACACGACAGTTCCTGTGGAAAACAGCATCAGATACTACAGAAGCCTCGTAGAAAAGTCAGTTCCGGCTGAGATGCACATCTTTCCATACGGAGGGCACGGATTCGGCTTCTCTTCCGAGAGGTTTGTCGGCAAAGGCAATGACAGATTCGCAGGACTGCGTCCTGAATTTGAGTCATCGCTGGGCCGCTGGCTGAAAAGCATCAGGAAATAAGGAAATCTTTCAGAAGCCTGCAGAGTTTCGTGCATGAGAAACTTTCCGAAGGCTGAAAAACGACATCAAAATAAGAGGTACGTTCACGGGTGGCCATCTGGCTGCCCGTTTCTTCTCTCCCGCAGGCGGACATGGACATGCGCAGTCTCGCAATTGTATCTTCCGGATGGACAAATGCATATAGAGAAGATGGACGAAGGAAAATGCGCAAGTCTGCATCGTCAAAAAGACATCTGACAAATTCAACCTCGGGATGTATCTTCATAAAAGAGTCCAGTGCCGGAGCAAATAGATGAGAATACAGTTCTTCAGATATTGAAATGCGGACTTTGACAGAAGGCACAGACGCAAAAACGTCCTCAGCAGACGCATAAAGTCCCAATATCTTTTCTGCACGGTCCATAAAGACACGGCCCGCCGGTGTCGGAAGGACTTCGCTTCTCCTGCGTTCAAACAGCTTTGTTCCAAGACCTTTTTCAAGTTCAGCGATATTCTGGCTGACAGCCGGCTGGGATATGTTCAAGGCAGAAGCAGCCCTGGTGAAGCTCTTTTCTTTCACCACAGCCATAAACACCCTTAGTCTGAAATCTTCCAGCATATTTATCCGCAATATATGAAGCCGCAGGGCACATTTACGATGGCAACGCGGCACATTTACAGTCCGGATGCCACAATTTCCAAGCCTGCAACAATGCAAACATAAGAAAAAAATACATACCTTTGTAGGAATTCGGATGTTTTTACGTCAAATGTACAGAACGTCTAAGAAAATTGCGCATAAGCGAACATAAACAATTAATATCATGAAACGTTTATTCATTTTTATTGCGGCTGTGTTTGCCGCAGTTGCAGTGTCCGGCCAGACTCCGCTTCCCAATGACCCTGCCGTCAGGACAGGCAAGCTGGAGAACGGACTGACCTACTTCATCAGACACAATGACAAACCGGCACAGAGGGCCGAATTTTATCTTGCATCTGATGTCGGAGCTTTCCAGGAGGAGGACCATCAGGACGGACTCGCACACTTCCTTGAGCACATGTGCTTCAACGGAACAAAGAATTTCCCGGAAAAGGCCATGCTCAACTGGCTTCAGAGCATCGGAGCAGAATTCGGAAGAAACATAAATGCATCTACAGGTTTCGAGCAGACACAATATATGCTGAACAATATTCCTATTTCGAGGGAAAGCATCATTGACTCATGTCTGCTTGTGCTTCACGACTGGTCGCACTTCGTGACATGCGACCCTGCCGAAATCGATGCGGAGAGAGGAGTAATCCTTGAAGAGAGGAGGACAAGAAGGAACGCAGGATGGAGGATGTTCGAGAAGTCCCTTCCTTATTATTACGGTGACACTCCTTATGCCAGAAGGACTCTTATCGGCAGCGAAGAGCAGCTGAAAACCTTCGTTCCTGAAAGCCTTACGTCATTCTACCATACATGGTACCGTCCTGACATGCAGGCCGTTGTTGTTGTGGGAGATGTTGATGTGGACAAGGTAGAGGCAAAGATAAAGGACATTTTCAGCGACATCCCTGCAGCAGAAAACCCGAAGGAAAAGATTCTGTATGCACTTCCTGAGAATGCAGAGCCTGTGATTGCAATAATCACCGACCCTGAGGCCACTTCTTCAAGCATCGAGGTGCTTTGGAAGAGCGAGCCGCTGCCTAAGGAGATGGCCAATACTGACATCGCATTCATGACCGACCTTGTGAAATCATACATCGGCCTTATAATGAGCGAAAGGTTCAATGACATTGTTGCAAGACCTGATGCACCGTTCCTCGGGGCAAGCTTCTATATCGGAAGGCTCTGCAGATCTACAGAAGCCGCAATGGGAAATGTAGGATTCAGGGACGGAGATGCAGTCAGCGCATTCACGGCATTCATGACTGAGCTTGAGAAGATGAAGAAGTTCGGCTTCACGGACGGTGAGGTGCAGAGGGCAAAAGAAAAAATACTCAGTTCTTTCGAGAAGGCTGCCGAGGCGGCTCCTACACGCAAGAATGCAGATTTCGTAAGGCCTATACTCAATTCATTCCATTTCAATGAACTGAACATGGACCCTGCCACTGAGCTTCAGCTTGCCCAGATGATATGCAGCCAGATGAATGCTGCCCTGTTGAATCAGGTTGCGGCTTCTGTCATCACTGAGGAAAACATGATTATTATCTACAACGGTCCCGAGAAGGAAGGCCTTGCAAATCCTACTGTTGAGGAACTTGCGGCTGCACTTTCTGCGGTGGAGCATGCAGAAATAAAGGCAAATGAGGAAGAAGACCTCAATGAACCGCTTATCAGCAAGCCGCTCAAAGGCTCAAAAATCAAAAAAGAGGAGAAGGGAATCTACGGTTCTACCGTATGGACTTTGAAGAACGGTGTAAAAGTAATTGTCCTTCCTACGCAGTACAAGCAGGATGAGGTTATTTTCAGCCTGAGCCTTGAAGGAGGACGCACGCTTATTCCTACAGCCGATATGCCTTCTTTTGAAGACAACATCTGGTCTCTTTATCTGAACAACACAGGTGTATCCAAGTTCCCTGCAACCACTCTGTCGAAAATGCTTGCAGGAAAGATGGTTTCTGTGAACACTTCTTTGGGCGGAATACGCCACGGAATTGACGGAAGAAGCACACCTAAAGATCTCGAGACTGCATTCCAGCTCATGTATCTTTATTTTGTAGAGCCGCGTTTCGATGCTGACGAATATATGACAGGAATCAGACAGATTGAGGCTATTCTTCCTAATCTTGCAAACAATCCTCAGTTCAAATTCCGTAATGCGATGAACAAGACTCTTTACGGAAACAACGAAAGGGTTGTGGAACTTAACGAGGAGACTCTCGCCAAGGCAAGCCTTGCGGGTATTGAAAAAGTGTACCGCAACATTCTCTTCAAGGATGCGGCAGGAGCAGTTCTCACTGTGATTGGAAATGTTGACATTGATGCACTCAGACCGCTTGTTGAGAAATATGCAGGCTCGCTTCCTAAGGGCAAGAAAGCCAGCGAAATCAACTATGACAATGTAATCAGCTTTGTCAAGGGACAGGTTGACGAGAACGTGAAGGTCGCAATGCAGACTCCTAAGTCCAGCGTGCTGCAGATGTACAGTGCATATCTGCCTGTAGATGTGAAGACACAGGTTACGCTTGAGGCTGCCAATTATGTCCTTGACATGATATATACAAAGACTATCCGTGAGCAGGAAGGCGGTACCTACGGAGTAAGCGCGGCAATGGGAGCGCAGAAAGAGCCTGAATCAAGAGTGGCTGTACAGGCTTACTTTGACACAAACCCTGAGTCGGCAGAGCATCTGGGCGGACTTGCAGTCAAATATTTCAAGGAGCTTGCCGAAAATGGCCCTACAGAAGAAGAGCTCACTATGGCAAGGGAGAATCTGAAGAAGAATATTCCTGAGTCAAGAATCAAAAACTCTTACTGGGAGCAGGCTCTCGGCTACTACAGGCATTATGGAGTAGACTATGATGCTGAGTATGAGGCTGCCGTTGATTCTGTTACGGCAGAAGACGTGAAGAATATTCTGCAGGCTGTGATTGCACAGAATAACTTTGTTCAGCTGACCCTTTCTCCGGAAGAATAGTCCGCTGACAGACATTAAACCGGCAGGGGGACTGTCTAACAACCAAAGTTAGGCAGTCTCTATTTTTATAAACAAACTCAGAAGATTTAGGCAGCATTTGCCACTGCAGATATAAGCTTTTGGTAAAAGCTTAAATGATGGTTTGTATAAAACTGTTTCGCTGTTCCTGAAG
>CAMWUW010000093.1 GCA_947177525.1 uncultured Bacteroidales bacterium
GGCGGCAAATCTGCCGGATATACCATAGCCATAGAAAACGCAGACATCGGCGGCAGCCCAGTTGACGCGACACAAGCACAATACAGCACCGACCAAAGCGGTTCATTGGCATCTTCTCTCTATATAGCAAATATCGGGAATGCTGTCTGGTCCCGATTCAACATCATCCTTGATCTGCCTGCCGGAAAAATGTACTTGAAGAGGAATTAGTCAGGGTGATCTTAAACCGTTCAAGAAATTATCCCTTGCCATTCTTTCCGTACTTGGATTTTCTTTTTTTGAAGAACATATTTTCGGACAGGGAATCTGTATATACAAAACAAGAAACTTTCTCATCAACGCCGGAGTAAGATTTCAGGCGAGTCCGAAGACGAAGCAAGGAATTCATGCAGGCATAAATGCGGCTTCCTTACTGGCTGACGACTCGATTTCTTCATGTCCGAGCATAAGGGCGGACTACCATCAGGGCAGAACTCCGGGGCGTCGGCATTCCAAGCCCCTGCGTATCCTACTTCATTTCACCGTATTTCCGTACAAACAGTTCCTTGTTTTTCTCGCCCCACTCAAGCATCGAATCAATAATGGGAATCAATGTCATTCCCAAAGGTGTTATTGCATATTCGGAACGAGGAGGAAGCTCCGGATATACGGTCTTGGAGACAAGGCCGTCATCAACAAGTTCCTTCAGCTGAATGTCCAGGACGCGCGGGGCCGCCTCCGGCAATGCCTTATGCAATTCACTCGGCCTCATGGCTCTGCCACGAAGTTCATCGAGGATGCATGATTTCCATTTTGAGTCAATCAGGCTCATTGTAAGTCTAAGCGGACAAGTAAGGTCTACAGGTATCTTGCGTTCGTACATGCTGTTATCTTTTTATTGGCAGGGCCATCCGGCAATATGCCACAGAACGCCCGTTGAATACAAAGGTAGTGTTTCTGCCTGAATTTATATGGCTTTAGCAATCATTTTCAGTGTCCACTTTTTCAAGCAGCGGCACCGGAGCATTTGATTCGTTGGAAAAAGTGTAACCATGCTTTTCATTTCTGGCACGGGATATACAATATTTGACTTTACTCATCGCAGAAAAGACCCCGGAAAGGTATCCCGAAGAATTTTTCTGTACAGGAATAATTTTTCCGTACTTGCGCAGACATGCCCTACAGGGTAACTTTGCTGCGTACAAATTCAAAATATTATGAGAGATTCAATAAAAGAGTATGAAGCAGTGCAGGAAGCTGCCATGAAATTTGTGAAAAGCGTTGCAGAGGGAAACAGCAGCCATGCCCGTGAATTGTTTACTAATGACGCTGTATTGTTCGGCTTTCTCAATGGGGAACTGGAGCGCGGAAGCATCGGACAGTTCTACAAGAACGTGGACACAGTAGGCGCAGGTGCTGATTTCAAGGCCCGGATAGATGTGGTGGCTGTCGAGGAGACTCTGGCTGTCGTGCGTGTTCTCGAAGAAGGCTGGGGCGGGCACATCGATTTCACAGACTACCTGCTGATGCTGAAAATAGACGGTGAATGGAAATGCGTAGCAAAGGCATATAACCAGAATTCGGACACTGTCAGGAAATAAGTGCATACTTTCTTTGCCGGCCAAGGAAATCCGGCATCTGATATTCCCCTTTCATGTCATAAAACAACACATAGCTCATCAGAAGATGGTGGCATCGGAGAAATTTTAGTGGCAAACAGATACACTTTAGGGAGCAGTGTCTGTTTGAATGAAAACCGGATACTGTATGAAAGACTTTTTAGCTGGAACAGTTGCGGATTCTCCATACGTCAAAAATTTGCTTTTTTACTGACAAGCGGGCGACAACTTGTATAATTTACAAGTTATCGCCCGCTTGCTATTTCATAACATGATAATAATCAGAACACTAACACCAAAATCATTTGCCGCAACCTGAAAAATGCACGAAAGACAAAATTCCGACAGGACAGAAATACAGGCACCAGAATTCCAGTACAGCCACACCTATCCACGCCGGATTGTCGGCTCTGAACACTCCGAGCATAGGCACGACCAGACATGAGATAAAGAAGACGCCATGTATCATAAGCAGACATTTCAGCCATTTGTCCGCTTTTGTCCGTGCCATTATCGTCAGTCCGGCGAAGAATGTGGCCAATGACATGAGCCCATAGCCGAGCAGGTCATAATTAAACATCAGCCCACACCGCTGAAAATCAAGAAGTTCGCTTACCTGGCATGTCAGTTCACCCAGGCGGACAGTCGTAAGCTGGGCGAAATAGACCAACAGTATGATTGTCGCATATATAGAGGCAAAAGCCACTGAGACATAGCCAGCAGCCTTGACGGTATTGTCGGCAAGACCGGCATAGCTGCACACCATCAGCACAAAACTGAGCGCGATGAACATGGAAGAAAGATAACTTCCAAAATCAAAGCCGGCCAGCATAGACAATGCAAAGCATATCACAGAAATTGAATTGACTGCAGAGCCGTATATTCCTATTTTCCTGTTCATAATCTTTCGGTTTTCCTTGCTTTCTTCTTCGGGAACGGAAGCACCCTTTCCAGCGTGGACACAACCTTCAGCAGGACATCCTTATGCCCTGCATCCAATATATAGTGCACCTTCGCTCCAGGATACGGGACGCCGATTTCAGCGTCATCCATCATTTCAGATATATCCGGATGCATCTTCACATAAGCGATATCATCACATACGAGCAGAATCGGCTTCTCATTGACATACACCATATATTCACCGAACATCTTCCGGTAGCGTACCACCCCCAAAGTTTCCAGCTGGGAAGCGACAAATTCTACAAATTCAATACTGCTTGCCATATTATTATCGGCTTGGTCAAGTGCAGGCTGCATTTGCCGCCCATGCCTCACCGTCAGGACAAATATACTGATTTTCTCTGCATTCTACTGAGTGATATGCAGAAAATCTATAAAGTCATATCATTTTTTAGAGTCTGACATCTTTATAAGCTATTTCCGGGAGTTTTTCGTAATTTTGCAGTTTGCGCCAGTTGCAGGCAGGCCATTGTTATCAAATAATTGGGCTGGTCTCTCAGCAGGTACATAAATGATTGACTATCAAGAAACGACAATGACAGACAGAAGAACATTCATAAAAAGGGCCGGAATGATGGCTGCTGCGGCAGTCATGGCTCCTTCGGGGATTCTTGCAGGGGCTGATTCCAGAAGCGGACAGTGTGGCATTTCCTCCGGACGGCATTGCAGCCCAGGAGCATGCAGCGGGAAAATGACATTGGAATGGGAGGACTTTACTGCCCGGATGAAACATACATTCAGCATCTCCGGTTCTTCAAGGGACACGACACCTATTGTGCTTACACGCCTTCATTGGGACGGTTTCACCGGATACGGAGAAGCCTCGCTGCCGCCTTACCTGCCGGAGACACAGGCATCTGTGCGAAGCTATCTGAAGAAGGTCTCGGAAGAGGTACTCCCCCGTTTCGATGACCCGTTCAGGATTGAGGACATACTTGCGGAGGCTGACGCACTGATGCCGGGCAACACAGCGGCAAAGGCCTCCCTGGACATTGCGCTCCATGATCTTGTCGGCAGGCTTATCGGACAGCCATGGTGGAAAATATGGGGATGGGATGCAGCGAAGACGCCATATACCTGCTACACAATAGGCTGGGATGCTTCGGATGAGACGGTCTTTGAGAAGACACGTGAAGCGTCCTGGTCAAAAATCCTGAAGGTCAAGTTAGGGCGCGGTGACGAGCAGGACAGGAGGATGATAAGGCTGATAAGGAGCGTAAACCCCGAAACGCCAATGTTCGTTGATGCAAACCAGGGATGGAAGGATAAGGAGTATGCTCTGGACATGACTGGATGGCTGAAGGAGCAGGGTGTGGTGATGATTGAACAGCCTATGGACAAATATGATATAGATGCACATGCCTGGCTTACGGAACGGAGTCCTCTGCCTGTCGTAGCTGACGAGGCATGCCAGAGACTGAGCGACGTGCGCAGGCTTTACGGTGCATACAGCGGAATAAACATCAAACTTATGAAGTGTACGGGGATGAGGGAGGCACGCGAAATGGTGTCTCTGGCTCGTGCGCTCGGGATGAAGCTGATGATAGGCTGCATGACAGAGACTTCCGTCGCGATTTCCGCTGCCGCCCAGCTGTCCCCTGCAATGGAATGGGCCGATTTGGACGGAAATATCCTGATAGCCAATGACTGCTTTGACGGGATGAAGCTCGACATGGGCAAGATTATGCTTGGAGATGCTCCAGGCATCGGGGTTACAGACCCGGGAATGAGGTAACATAGGCAATGCGGACCGGCGGGTGCGGTTTGCTTCATGGCTTGCATGCTTACAGGCAGATTTGCTGGAAACGTAATTTATCCGTGCCGAGGCGGAGTGGTTATGAAACATAGATTTCAAAATAAACAGTTGACAGACGACAAAGCGGATGCAGAATGGCTTGCTTGCCGAAGTAAGAAAGAGAATAGCAAGATTAAGCTGGCAAAGGCAAGGGTTGCTGTGGGTATGCTGAAATATGTTTCCGAAGAGGGAGTTTAGCGGGGCTAAATGACCGATGAGGAAATCAATATTGACCAAAAAGATTGTTAAAAATGATATAAGTTATTTTTAAAGATACGTTAAAATAGTATGAAAAATATTATGGCCATTTTGGTTTCTTTGATGAGTTTTCTCTTCGGAGGTTGCACGGACGGTTTTGTCTCCCAGGGCAACGAGGAGTTTGCAGCAACGATTTCCGACCGCAATGTGCAACTTGTGGATGTGCGTACAGCGGAAGAGTTTGCTGACGGGCATATTCCAGGAGCTATCAATATTGACGTGAAAATGGATGATTTTGACGAACTTGCCGCAGCCTGGCTTGACAATGGACGTCCAGTCGCGGTGTACTGCAGGAGCGGTGCGAGGAGCAAAGTAGCAGCAAAACGGCTTGCAGGCAAAGGATTTACGGTGTATGAACTGGACAACGGGTTCATGAACTGGGACGGGCCGAAGGAGAAATAAAAGCAGAAAAAGATTCGCAGAAGCATAGTTTCTCCACGCACGGCATAGTTCTCTTGATTTAATGAAAGATTTAAAATGTATATAGAAAAGAATAACGATACTATTTACGCTCCGGCAACCATTCCGGGGACAGGGGCGATTTCAGTGATAAGGGTCAGCGGCCCTGAGGCCTTGGCAATTGCAGACAAAGTAATAAGATGCGGCTCTTCTGCCGCCCATGCCGGTCCGATCTCATCGGCACGAGGCTACACAATCAAGTTCGGAACAGTCATAGGCACTGACGGCAAAGTGCTGGATGAAGTCCTTGTCAGCATATTCCGCGCACCACACTCATATACAGGCGAAAATTCCGTTGAAATATCCTGCCACGCATCATCGTATATAGCCGGAGAAATCATGTCACTGCTTGCGGAGGCTGGAGCACGTGCAGCTGCTCCTGGAGAATTCACCCAACGGGCCTTCCTGAACGGCAAGATGGACCTCGCGCAGGCAGAGGCCGTTGCAGACGTAATAGCATCACAGAACGCGACGGCGCACAGGGTCGCATTCAACCAGATGAAAGGCGGTTTCTCGTCAGAATTGAAGTCCATGCGTTCAGAGCTGCTCGAAATGGTTTCGCTGATGGAGCTGGAACTGGATTTCAGCGAAGAAGATGTAGAATTTGCAGACAGGACGCACCTGCTTTCATTGCTTGACCGCACCATAGCACATATCGGCAAGCTATCGGACTCATTCCGTCTCGGCAATGCCATCAAAAACGGAGTTCCTGTCGCGATTGTCGGTGCAACGAATGCAGGAAAAAGCACACTGCTCAATGCCCTGCTTGGAGAAGAACGCGCCATAGTGTCCGACATCCACGGAACGACACGCGACACCATCGAAGAAACCCTAAATATTGACGGCGTACTTTTTCGTTTCATTGACACAGCCGGCCTGCGCGAGACATCGGACATAGTGGAGAAAATCGGAATAGAGCGTTCATACAGCAAGCTCCACAGCGCACAGATAGTGCTCGGAGTGCTTGACGGAAGCGGTCCGGAAGATGAGATGTGCAAGGCCGCAGAAGCGATTATATCACAGGTCAACTTCGATGAACAGAAACTGTGGCTGCTGGTCAACAAATGCGACCTGGACAACTGCATGTGCAGAGAAAGTCAGCTCACGGATGCAGACGGGAACGGCCACCAGGTCTTCAATGAGGTCTGTGATGAGAGCCTATCTGCGGAAAAGCCAATGGAGATTGAAACAGCCGAAAAGAACGGTACAGCAAGCAACGTAGCACACACCGGAAGGTATTTTGAAAACGAAAAATTGGCAGGTTTTATTGTTAACAAAAATGTTATAACATTAAACAATATTGTTTCACAGATTACTAATGAGAACATTGGCATAATTAGCATTTCCGCCAAGTCAGGAGCAGGTCTTGAACGTCTCCGCAACGAACTTGCCTCCTCCCAGAAAGACCTGCTGGCCAACCAGGACTCCACCCTGGTGACAAATCTGCGCCACTACGAAGCCCTGCTCTCCGCCGCCACGTCCCTATCCCGCGTCCAATCCGGCCTGTCAGCCGGCATCCCGACCGACCTCGCCGCCCAAGACATCCGCGAAGCCCTCTACACCCTCGGCTCCATCATCGGCGAAATCTCCACCGACGAAGTTTTGGGGAATATATTTCGGAATTTTTGCATCGGGAAATAGATATTGTATTATCAACTACAAAAATATTTTTAAATTTGTTTATTATTATATTTAGTTATATAAAAACTAATAAAGCGACTATACACAATACTTATTAATTTTCAGATGAAGAGTAATGAATGATGCAATATGGCTTAAAGAACGGCATTATTAACTTATCCTCATTTGATTAGAACAAAAAACCGACCATGACACGTATAACAATACATAATATCGGCCCCATTAAGAATGTTTCTTTAAAACTTAATAAAATCAATGTATTTATAGGGCCACAAAGTAGCGGTAAGAGTACAATTGCAAAAATTATAAGTTATTGCTCTTGGTATGAGAAGAATGCCGTTCTCCATACCTCAAAACGGCCAGACTTCTTCGAAGAGCTTATGGTTTTTCATAATTTTGAGCCATCATATTTCTCCTCAGACTCCCGTATTGAATACGAAAGTGAAATTTGTAAAATGGACTTCACATGGAATAGTGAAGATTCTATATGTAATGTATTATTGGGAAAAGACAAAATTTTTAAAAATCGTAAAATTTCATATATTCCTGCAGAAAGGAACTTTGTCACTCTTCCTGGATTAGGAAAGTATAATGAGACCAAAGATAATGTTATGAGTTTTATGTACGAATGGTTCTTAGCAAAGAATGAATTGACTGAAAAAAATGCCTTTTCTACGCCTATAATGGGATTGGGAAACGTCTCATTTTATTATGACAAAGACTCTGATTCAGATCGTATATGCATTAATAATAATTGTGCTCTTAAGTTAAACCACGCATCCAGTGGTTTAAGGACATGTATGCCAATGCTAATAGTATTCAATTATATAATAAATGATATTTATACAACACTTAGGACGCAGACACCATTTGAAATTATTGATATTGAAGAAAAATTGCAGTTTGTAAAAAATGGTTCAGATGATTCCAAAGAGAATCTTAAAGAATCAATAGCAGATTTAAAGAATCAATTAGATGAACTATCTAATCTATTTAAATATGCTAAAGAGTGTAACTTTGACCATAAGTTTCCTCCAAATTTTAATAACTTGCTGCTAAATATGCAAGAGAAACTAGCCAATGCTATTGGATTATATAGTCAATATTTCTATTCTCAAGTAATTATTGAGGAGCCTGAATTAAATCTTTTTCCTCCAACACAACAAGAGTTGGTATACCATCTGCTTTCCGTTCTTAATGAGACAGCAAGGGAGCATCAATTAGTGCTAACTACGCATAGTCCTTACATTCTGTTTGCAATTAATAATTGTATGATGGGAGGTCTTGTTAAAAACAAAATTCCAAATGAAGAACAAAGTAACTTCGCATCGCATGCTGCTTGGATCAATCCATCATTAGTTTCTATATATGAAATCTTTGATGGTACAATTCGTTCAATACAAGATGAAGATGGAATAATAGAAGATAATTATCTGAATCAAGCATATAAAGAAAATTCAGATGAATATCTAACGATGTTAAATTATTTCGAAGATGAGGAATAAGATTCGTGCACATTTTCCTGACGCAGCAATAACCAGACGTAATGTTGCAACATTCTATGTCGCTGACTTTTCTGAGCGCACTAACAGTTCTAGAAAAATAGAAATACATAGCACACCTCCGTGTTGCCCGATTAACCCATCAAATGTAATGGACTGTATTGAAATTCGCAATCCTGCGACAATAGATATTGATTTTTACATTTTCAATGATCATCAATTCAAAGATTTAAACGGCAACGATATAGAGCATTGTGAATGTTGTTTTTACCCTAATGCTAAGAATGATAAATCTTGGATAGTCATGCTTGAAATAAAAGATTGTAAGCCTAAGAACATTTCTAAATACAAAATTAAGGTGCTCGATCAAATTATATCAACAGCAACAATTTTCAGGAAAAAGAATATCATTACTTCTCATAAAGTATACGGAATAGTATCATTCCCAAGAAGTAAAGTTTCGTTTAACAATACAATCTTTGGAATGCCACCAGAATACAAAACATTAAAAAAGAAATATAATATTATATTCTCAGCTACTAATTCAATCGAAGTCGTCAGTGATTCTTCAATCAAACATTATTGAGACTGCTAATTAATATGGATGCAAGACAATGCATGATAGTGGATTTGGAGAAGCATGGAGACAAGCGAATGTTTGTCACAGAGCAGGTGTCTTCAATAAATATGAACAAGAATGGGCAATGGGCTGTCCGTTTTAGGTCCTCCCCTCGCCTGTTCAATTATAATCCTCACAGATTGTTATACCTCACGGAGCCAGTATCAATATGTCTTGACGGTAAAGGGCTTTATGTCAGGAACAAGCATATCACCAACGTAGCGGAATTGTTTCGCTTTGCAAATTCCCGATACACTTTCTACCATGTCATCCATACAGACGGCTATCATGAAAACCTATGCGCCAATGATGTCTATATCACCCGGACTCCCATTGCAATAAGCGGAGGTTCAAACTGGGAGTATCTTAAGAAACTGGCCGCTGAAACCGGATTGACAACTGAAGAAGACGAGAATATTCTTTCCAAGCAATATGGTAAGCCTCCGAAGAAATGCATATTGTAGCCT
>CAMWUW010000094.1 GCA_947177525.1 uncultured Bacteroidales bacterium
CAACCCGCCAACCGCCAGTGCTGCCGGTCGCGTGGGCGCGGCGCTGTGTATCAGAGACCGGTCGGGGAGGGGGCGGAATTGTCTGAAGAGACGCTCAAATACGGCACATGCCCTTCTGCTGACGAGACTTATTATTATAAAAGCCGTATAGACCATATTATGTCCTGGAAGTTTGTCCCCGTGTATTTTGACGTTGTCCGGACTAAACTTCCGACGGCGGACGGAAGCCTGCATTATCCTTCCGACCATTGTCCTGTAGTTGCTTATCTTAAATTACCGATATTATGAAAAAGAATGAAGAAAAGAATTATGTACCGCCCAAGATGGACTGTATTGAATTATGCTCAGAAAATCCGATTTGCGTAGGCAGTGGCTCTTTTGAGGACTGGGGTGAAGATGTATGGGATTTTGGTTACGATGACTGATATGAAAAAGAATGGTTTTATAATCTTGGCGGCAGTGCTGGCGGCCTGTACGCAAGAGCAGCCGGAACTGCAGCCTGTGTCTCCTTTCATGACCAACCAATTCGGTGCGGCAGTGTCAGCCAATACCAAGGTCACCATAGATGAAGACTGGAGCCTGAGCTGGGAAAAAGGGGATGCCGTAAATGTGAATGACGGTACGCTTACGACTGAGTTCAGGGCGGTTTCTGCAGGGAAAAGCACCGTCCTTGAAGCAGACGGCTTCGAGGTTGACAGGGACGGCAGGTACTATGCGGTATGGCCGGCCTCTCCCGGCAATGTGTTTGACAACGGGAAGGTCACTCTTTCCGTGCCTTCATCACAGATTTCTGTGCCGGGCGAATATCCCGGATGCGCTGCTGTGTCGGCCACTTCGGGAGATGTGCAGAATTTCATGTTCATGAATGTGTGCAGTCTTGTCTCTTTCGAGATAACTGAGCCTGATGTCGTGACAGTCATCCTTTTCGGAGGGAATGATGAATATATCAGCGGTGAAGTGAATGTGGACTGCTCGGATGCGTCTTTCTCTGTCGTCTCCGGCTCAAAGACCGTGAGGCTGTACAATACTGACGGCAATGCAATACCTCGGGGAAGATATTATATGGCAATACTTCCAGGCAGCTATTCGGCTGGCATGTCGCTGTCGGTGTACAAGAGTGACGGAACAAGGGTGCGCAGCAATTACAGGGCCTTTGACATTGCCCGCTCAAAATATGTGGACCTTGAACAGCTTGACAAGGACAAGGTCTGGAGGACAGAATATACAATAAAGAACGCAGAGGAATTGCTGGCGTTTCTTGCTGTTGCAGACAAATGTACGCCGGAGACGAAGGTGAGCCTTGCGTGTGATATTGACATGTCCGGCCGTGATGGCTTTGCCGGGAGCTTTTCCGGTACATTTGACGGCGGCGGGCATCGCCTTAGGAACTGGACCTGCGGGAACGCCGGACTTTTCGGCACTGTCAAGGGGACAGTGAAGAATCTCATAATTGACGGGAGCTGTTCGGTCGCTCTTCATGATGATATTGATGCACAATCGATTCTTGTCAGGTACAACGAGGGGACAATTGAAAATGTGACCAATTATGCCTCGCTGTCCAACAAAGAGACCGTAGCCCAGACAAAGCCGTTCAGCTTCGGATTCATGGCCGGGATATGCCGGAACGGAGGTCATGTAATCAATTGCCGCAACTATGGTGATGTCATAATCACGCTTGCACCGGAAGAGGAACTGAAGATGCCTTCAATAGGAGGCATAGCCGGATCGTACACCTCTTGTGCTGACGGATATGTCCTGGACGGATGTACGAATTACGGCAATATCTCTGTGACGTCTGACGGAAAAAAGTTCCGCGCATATATCGGAGGAGTCTGCGGCAAGAGCGCGAGCAACGCACAGGGACTGCTGGCTTGTCAGGGGAATATAAGGGATTGCCACAACGGAGATGCTTCCATACATCCTGCGATTACATATACGACGACTGAAAATGTGCTGCCGGATGTCTCTCATTCTAATGTCGGAGGTGTCATAGGGTATCAGGAGGGCAGGCTGTCCGGATGCACCAACAGCGGACCGGTCTCTTTCATTGCAAAAAAGGACGACAAGGATGCAAGCCACCTGCGTCCTGCTGTAGGTGGTGTCGCAGGCTGTGTTGTGTATGACGTGCTGGACTGCACGAATACCGGAGATGTGACTGTCACCGGCACCTTCAAGAATTCTGCAAACCTTGATGGAGTAGGTGCCTGCCTGAGCTGTTCTTTTGGAGGAGTAGTGGGAATGGCGGGCGCCGGGGCTGAGACTCCGGACGCGGTCATCAGGAATTGTGTCAATGACGGCACGGTTTCGGTCGATGTGTCCATGCCTTCTTCCCAGAGCATTTCTTCGTATGCCGGAGGAGTTGCCGGATTCATAGCCATTCCTGCGGAAAAATGTGTCAACAACGGACGTCTTACTGTGAAAAGCACTTATCAGAAGTCTCTGGTGGGCGGAGTGTTCGGTTCGGCTGCATGCGGACTTACGGATTGTGACAATGCCGCAGATGTCATTTTCGACTATGTGATTACATCTGCAAACGGGAATCAGTCTCAATTCGGGATTGTCGGCGGCGTCGTAGGATATGCCGGGCCTTCTGCTGTCGCGATAGCTGACTGTGACAATACAGGGGCTTTGATTCAGGCTCTAAACGGTTATTATAATAATTCGGGGGCATACATCGGAGGTGTACTCGGAAGTGCCTGCTCGTCTGTGGGAGGGGCATCTCCGGATGTGCTGACAACCTTGACAAATTGCACCAGCAGTGCGGATATCATTTCCTCCGCCGCTTCACGCTGGAGGATCGGAGGGATTGCCGGAGGTACGAAAGGCTCTGTCTCTTCCTGCAGCAATACCGGTGATTTCACAGTGTCGGACATCAAGGATTATTCTATGCTGGGAGGTATCGTTGCCTACAGCCCTGTCATAAACGCAGTCCGGAATTGTGAATATTCAGGCGTGATTTCCGTTTCTGGTGGCGGAGCCAATACTTATGTGGGCGGACTTGTAGCACGTCTTGACGGCGGTGCGGACGGCAATATGTCCATATCCGGTTCGGTAAAGGCTGTGATATCGGCGGGGACTTGTGCGGCAGGCTTTGCCGCAGGATATCTTAACGGGTCCAAGCAGGTCAATCTCGGCAGTGCATCTTCTAAGCTTAATGTCTATGCCGGGACAAGTGTGAACGGTGTTGCCATAACGGCAGACAACTGCAAGACAAAGTCTCCGGGCTATGCTTTCGGCAAAATCGGCATCACTGACCAGTCAAAAATCTATAACGGTAATACTATTTTTATAACAGAATAAAACGGAGTAATAAGTATGGGAAGATTGTCAGCGGCTATTGTCATTCTGCTATTGGGTATTGCAGATATGTCCGGAAAAGGCATTTATCACAGGAACTGGATTGATTTCAATAAGAACGGGCGCATGGATGTCTATGAGGATCCGTCCGCCGATATAGAGGCAAGGGTCGCTGACCTGCTTTCCAGGATGACGCTTGAGGAAAAGACATGCCAGATGGTTACGCTGTACGGCTACCGGCGTGTGCTGAAGGACCAGCTCCCGACAGATGAATGGGATGACGCTATCTGGAAGGACGGGATCGGTGCAATTGACGAGCACCTGAATTCATTTGTAGGCTGGGGAATCCCGCTCTCTACGGAAAGCCCGTGGATATGGCCTGCATCGAATCATGCCGAGGCTTTGAATATTGTCCAGAAATGGTTTGTGGAGAACACGAGGCTCGGTATCCCGGTTGATTTTACCAACGAGGGGATACGCGGGGTTGAGGCGTACAGGGCTACCAATTTCCCGACTCAGCTTGGCCTCGGCTGTACCTGGGACCGTGACCTCATACGTAATGTGGGCAGAATTACCGGAACTGAAGGACGTCTGCTTGGGTATACGAATATATATGCCCCTATCCTGGATGTGGGAAGGGACCAGCGTTGGGGACGCTACGAGGAAATCTATGGAGAGGATCCGTATCTTGTTGCCCAGCTTGGAATAGAGATGGTCCGCGGGCTTCAGGAAGACGGAAAGGTTGCCGCGACTGCCAAGCATTTTGCTGTGTATTCAAACTGCAAGGGTGCGCGTGAAGGCATGGCGCGTACAGACCCGCATGAGGCTCCGCACGAGGTTGAGAATATACATCTTTATCCTTGGAAGCAGGTCATCAGGCATGCCGGGCTTCTTGGCGTGATGAGTTCGTACAATGATTATGACGGAGAGCCTATACAGGGAAGCCGCTACTGGCTTTATGATCGTCTGCGTACTGATTTCGGTTTTACCGGATATGTCGTGTCCGATTCGGATGCCGTGGAATACCTGCACATGAAGCACAATACATCAGACTCTATGAAGGAATCCGTGCGTCAGTGTGTTGAGGCCGGGCTGAATGTCAGGTGTACCTTCAGAAGTCCGGACAGTTATGTCCTTCCTCTGCGGGAACTGGTCCGGGAAGGAAAGGTTTCCATGGAGACAATCGACGAGAGGGTCGGGGACATCCTCAGGGTCAAGTTCCTTATAGGACTCTTCGACAGCCCGTATGTCACGGAGCGGCAGAAGAAGGAAGCTGATGAGTCGGTTGACGGAAAGGCAAACAATGAGTTCGCCCTGAGGGCATCTCAGGAGTCTCTTGTGCTTCTTAAAAACGACGGCCTGCTTCCTCTTGACGCTTCTGTGCTGAAAAAAGTGGCTGTAATCGGGCCTAATGCCGATGAGGACGGATATGTGCATCTGCACTACGGGCCGCAGGCTACGGAGTCGGTTACGGTGTATGAGGGGCTGAAAGATGCATTGGCCGGCAAGGCGGAAGTGACATATACCCGTGGATGTGACTGGGTTGACAGCCGCTGGCCTGATTCTGAGATAATGGGATATGAGCCTACGGAAGATGAACTTGCCGGAATTTCCGAGGCTGTCTCGGCGGCAAAGGAGGCTGATGTCGCTGTCGTTGTTCTCGGCGGCTGCCTGAGGACTTGCGGGGAGAACCGGTCGCGGACGAGCCTTGATCTTCCGGGCTGCCAGGATCTCCTGCTTAAGGAAGTTTATGGAAGCGGAACTCCTGTTGTGCTTGTGCTTGTAAGCGGACGTCCTCTTTCTATAAATTGGGCTGACAGGAATATACCGGCAATCCTTGAGGCATGGTATCCCGGCACCCACGGCGGAACGGCTGTGGCACAGGCTCTTCTCGGCGAGTACAATCCCGGAGGAAAGCTGTCGGTGACTTTTCCTAAGACAGTTGGGCAGATTCCGTTCAATTTCCCTTATAAGCCTAATTCCCAGATTGACGGATATGTGGGCGAAGGACCTTCCGGAAAGCAGACGAGGGTAGGAGGTGCTTTGTATGACTTCGGACACGGACTGAGCTATACTTCCTTTGAATATTCGGACTTGACTCTTTCGCGCTCTGAAATTATGCCGGGTGACTCGGTCCTGGTGACTTTTACGGTGGAGAATACGGGGAAATGCAAGGGAGATGAAATTCCGCAGCTCTATATTCATGATGTCGAAAGCTCGATAACCGTATATGACCGTATGCTGCGTGGCTTCGACAGGATTACTCTGGAGCCCGGAGAAAAAAAGACTGTTTCAATGCTTCTCGGGCCGGAGAGTTTCACGATGCTTGACAGGGACATGAAAGAGGTGATAGAGCCCGGCATTTTTGAAGTCTATGTGGGCGCGTCATCCACTGACATCCGTCTTGCTTCGGAGGTGACGGTCTTGGATCCTGAATGCCCGGAAAGAATATTCCGCCAGACTGACAGCAGGCTTGAAGGGCTGCTTCCTGTCGAGATGAAGGCGGGGGATTATGTTACTTTCCCTGTCAATCCTTCGCAAAGTTTCCGCAAATTCGACCTTATATGGCGCATGGATACGGATTGCACTTATGAAATACAGCTTAATGAAGGCGGCGGGCAGTTTGTGACGGTAATGGCTATGACTTCAAAAGGAGGGGCCCAGAAGCCGCGTCTTCCTCATGACTATAATGCTTCTGACATCAGGATACTGGTTACTGAGGGACGGGGAGTGGTGACTTCTTTTGCCTGCCTTGCGTTCTGAACGCTCTTTTAAGCTGACTTATGTATTGGGGCTGAATAAAAATATTATTCAAGCCCCTTTTTCTTGTTTTTCGGTGAGGTCAACCACGGCTTCATTTCCGAATATTCAATTCTCAGTGGGTCATTCTGACTCTTTATTCTACATCCATGCTTTTCAGCCCCTGCCTCCGGCTCCCTTTTTGTCTTGTGCAGGACTCTTTGGGTCTTATGCCAAGGGCCGGTTGAGAGTATGTGGCGAGAAGGTATTGAGGTTCTTGTGGATGGTCTGGAGTATGCTGTGGCTGGCGGGAATCCCGGTTTATCCGGAATATGACAGCTTGTCGGATAAATGTCCCAAGAGGCATTGCCGGATTTTGCGGTGTGTCTTATTGAAGTTCGAGAATCCTTTCTGCAAAGCGTGAGCCTATGACAAGCTGGCTGTTTCTGTCATAATGCGGGTCTGTCTCGTCTTTAAGCATTCCGCATCCTTCGGTAGATATCCATCCTGACAATGGAATCCTGTCGCTTATGTTGCGGATGTTTTTGTTGAAATCCGATGAGCCGTTCCACCAGTGCGGTACTTCTCCGGCTACGAACGGCACATCCCCGGCAGACAGTGAGTCGCGAAGTGCCTCTGCCATTGCCGCAAGTCTTTCCATGTAGCTGTCTGTTTTTCCGAGGTCGCAGTCAGTGCATCCCTGGAGCCACAGTATGCCTTTGAGTTTGCCGTATTTTTCAGCTTCAGCTGTGCGTCTGACGGCTTCGTTGAAATGTAGGCTGCCGGGCATCCATGAGTCAAGTTCTGAACCGCCTCTTGCATTTACTACCAGCAGCACAGGCCGTCTGCTGATTTCGTGCATTTTTGTGCCAAAGGCGTGACCTGGCCCCATCTGCTGCAGGCGCATGTCTTTTCTGATGGTAGAATATTGGTTGTACGGATGGGAGGCCGCGACCGGACGGTCAAGGCTGTCCAGCAGAAATACTCCTTCAATTGTTGTGTTGAAATCATCCTCAGTCAGGGTGCCCCGTCCTGCCATGTTTGACTGTCCGATGAGGAGGTATACATCATATTCTTTTGGGGTACAGCTGCTGTATATGGCAAGCGCGGCAATTAGAATTGGAATGAGGGATTTTTTCATTATTCTGCAATTGTTTTTATAATTGGCAAATATAGCTATAAACATCTTTAATGCATATTGTCAGATGCGAATTTCAATATGGCTTCATGTCTGGACCTATCCTGAAATTTATTCCGGCTTTGGCTGCCTGGTCAAGCTGGTGGCCGCGCATAATCCTGTAGAGTTTCCCGTCTTTTATGAACTTTGCCCCAGTCTGGTGGAAGCGGAATGGAATGTTGTGCTCTATGCATTGTCTCCTGATGTCCAGAATCCAGTCATATCTGCATATTCTGGCTTCTGCTCCGGATTCACCTCCCACTGAAACTTCTTCTATGTCTTTTGTCAGGTATTTGCTGATGTCCATTGGGCCAAGCAGCGGTGCCAGGATTATGGTTTTGTGCTTAATCGGAAGTTTAGTGAATATGGGCAGCCGCATGTCAGCCATTTCCTGATTCTCGGCAGTGCATCCTATAATGACATTGTCGTATCCGTCTCCCCAGTCGTCAGGAATGACTGCAGGCAGACGGCTGATTCTCTTTGTGAAAAAATAAAATGTGCAGTCGTTTCTGATTTTCATCATTTCCCATGCCTCGTCTCTCCACTTGTCGGCGTCTTCAAGAAGAAAATCTGATGTGAAGCATGTCATGACTACGGCGCCTGGCGGAATTTTCCAGCTTTTGTCCCGCTTCTTTTTTAACGGCAGGTTGAAGTCTCCGTTGAGGCTTGCTTTCATGCTTGATTTGGGTGAACCGTACATTTCGTCCTGCCGGTATACGTAACAGTGTGCACATCCCGGACTTATTCTGGTACACCCGTGCCACGGATTCCAGTCAAAGAATGTGTTGTTGTAATAGCTTCGCATAGGTGATTCCTGTCTTTTCCCCTTATCCTGTCTTTTCCCCTTATCCTGTCTTTTTACAGTGTACTGTCTTTTTTCCCTGTCCTTGCTTTTGTCATGTCCTTGCTTTTTGCCGCGCCATGCGCCATAAGCCTTCCGTCTGCGGGATGCTCTTCCGGTCTGTGCCGTATGTCTTCTTGCTGTGCAATTAGCCTCCGGTCTGTGTCATCAACTTCCGGTCTGTGTCATCAGTTTCCGGTTCGTGCATGGATGAGCCTTTGGTCTGTGCAATGTACCTCCGCTCTGTGCATGCTCCAATGTGCTGTGTGCAGGGCCTTGGGCGGTTGGATCAGCATTTCTGCCGGTTGATGGGGCGCACCCGTTCGTCTTTGTGTGCACATGTGGCGGAGCATGGAATATGATATGCCTGTCAGTGCAAATATAGTCATTTTTTGCTGTCGTGTTTTCGTTTTTGCCTGTCGTTTTTTGCCTTGGGTGCATCAGGTTGTTTTGCTCTTTTCGCCAGCCCGGAAATTTCGGTCTCTCTTAATTGCCCCTCCCTCTCATCGCTCCACCACAAAAAATGACAACCTCTCACTTCCTATCTGCGCTTCCCATCTGCACTGCCCATCTGCGCTGCCGCTCCATCCCCTTGTCATCTCCTTGTCATCCTCTCGTCATTCTCTCGTTGTCCCTTCGTCATCTTCTCATTGCTCCTATCTGGCGTTTCTGGTGTCTGTTTCATTGCTGTACCCGGAATCATGTGGTACGCAATTATCTGTCAATCATTGCATTCCTGTAAATTGCGCCCCGTTTTTTGGCAGCGATTTACAGGAAATGGCACAGAATAATACATTTACGTACCACGGATTTGAATGGTGCATCGGGAAGTTGTCTCACTTCTACAATGTCTTTGTTTCTATCATGTAAAGGCATCGGTTTTGTCTAACGCTTGTTGCAATTGCTCCATGTTTTGCATTTGTCATGTCACCGTAAAATCCTTGTAGTTTTGACTTCCCTCTGTTCCGAGTATTCCGTTCCGTTCTTGCAATGCGCACGCCTTTGGATTTTAATGTGTTGATTATCAATGTATTTTGTGTATTGCTTGTGCTCGTTGTATCGCCATGTGGTTACAACGCGCACACCTTGGAATTTCAATGTGTTGATTATCAGCGTGTTCTGTGTGTTGCTTGTGCTGGTTGTACTGCAGATGGTTGCAACGCGCACACCCTTGGATTTCAATATGTTGATTA
>CAMWUW010000095.1 GCA_947177525.1 uncultured Bacteroidales bacterium
ACTAAATATCAATCACTTACAAAACTTCAAGTAAAAATCTTTATAAGCAGAGTTTGAATGTTCTATCCTTGCCTTTAGCCTGGACCGCATATTATATATGACACTGATAGGCCGATTCAAAAGAAGACTCATCATAGGCGAAGAGAAGCCGGCAAACCAATATCCCAGCAACTTTATATCGTCAGGTTTCAATTTCAATGCCGAGTCTGTCCGCAATTTATGCATTATATCGTCATTATATTTATTAAGGATACTTTCAAGCAGCATATACTCATCGTCCGTTGAAGATAATCTGCCAATCAGATTTTCCACTTCACGATAAACAACAGACTTGCGGGCGTTTTCATCTGAATGTTCATAATATTTTCGGCAAATATTGTCTATCATATCAAACTTAGCTTGATAAAGGTGACTTATCTTATGTGAAAATTCAGATATTTCTGAAGACAGTTCTTTTATTTGCCTGTCAGAGGCATCAAGCAACGCAATGTATTCAGATAAGTCCTTTTCGCGACGCCAGCTCCGGCACAACGCCACAATTACTATGACAACTATAACCAAAATGGCAAAAACGGCACCAGATATCATTGCTATTTTTGCAACTCTAAAGCGGTATTTTTCATATTCTGACATTTGCCTGAAATAATTCCTCTGCGTAACAATTGAAGATTGCCTCAAAGCTTCCCTGAGGATTGAGTCTTGAATGGAAACTTCCGATTCAAATGCAGCCAAAGCGGCAGAATAATTTCCGCGATGCTTTTCTATCCAGTATTTAGGTCCAAAAACATTATATCTTCCACCTTTCCCGGCAATCTTCACCGCCAGGTCAAGCATCATGTCAGCCGCTACGTCATTACCAAGCAATGCATTGCAGTATGCCAAACGTCCACAATCCTTAACAGACAGCGGAAACCCCATGGCAACAATTTCATTCAACAATTCAGCCGCTTGCCCTTCAGCACTTTTCTTTGACTTTATCAAAACATCTGAATACAGACGATAGGTGTCAGACAACAATACCGGATCCTGATTTTGCTTTGCCCGGTCAATTGCCATGATACAATAACGGATGCTTTCCTCGTAGTCATGAATATTATTATAAGCGGTAGCAAGCCCCAAAAGAGCATAATCAGCATAAACGGTATCTTCCAATTCCGAAAAGCATTCAAATGCCAGTTTTGCATAACGCAGTTCTTCTTCTGCGTTAAATGTATAGTTATTGACATCTGCCATTGACCTATAAATCAAGCCGAGATAACGGCTGTCATCACAATTCACAGCACATTCTTCTGCCCTCAAATATGCAAGCATCGCATTAGGAATATCTCCGCTATTTTCATGAATCCTGCCAAGATAATAATATGACAACATCCTGGACCGCACATCTTTGCCATAGGAACAGTAATAATCCAACGCAGGCACCAGGATGCCTATATCTGTTGTATCCACATAGTTCTTGTCAAGCGCCATGGAATAAAGAAGGGCATGGCGGGCACGGAGACGGCGGGAATTCAAAGCTGAGCCATCAATAGATTCCAGGGTATCCAACGCGGCACCTGAATCAGAGTCCATAATGGCTTCGGCTGCATCAAGCCGCCTTGCAGTATCGGCATTATTTCCGCATGACAGACATAGGACCGACAATATGATTGCGACTAAAATATCTCCGGCATGACATTTCATAGACGTTAATCAAAGGTTAGCAAAGACAAAGTTAGCAATTAATGGTATTCGTGCAAGACATCGGTGCAGCTTAATGCAGAATCAATATTTTTTATTACCTTTGCGCTCTGACATTGACACAACAATACTTAATTTACAATAACATGAACCTTAGAGTTTTCAAAAAAGACATCGAGTACTTCATCGGGGAATTCATTGATGACTGCGCTCTTTTCACCGCACTCAACCCGCACAAGGAAGTTGACGAAATCGCACAGATAGTTGATGAGGCCGTTGAGCTTTATAATGACCTCAAGAACAGGTCAAACCATCCTGAGGGAAACAAGAAGGCGTTCTACACAGGACTCACAAAAGAGATGTTCGAAAAGCTCGACACTCTCTGCGAGAAACTCAGCACAATAGTTTCAAAAGAAGCGTAACTAACCTGCCTGAAAGGCAATGAGACAAAAGCGTGGATGACCTTAATTACTGCGGTCATCCACGCTTCGTATATATCAGCCTATGCCGTTCGGGAAAGTTCTTCCGGCAGGCTGTACAAATCCTGTCTGTATCAGAGCTTCCCGGCCAGATGCCTTTCCCAGGCCCATGCCGAAGCAAGTGTCTCCTCCACCGTACGCTCCGCCTTCCATCCGAGCTCTCTGTTTGCAAGTGACGTGTCGGCCCAGATGGCAACGACATCGCCCGGACGGCGAGGTGCAAATTTATAGTTCAGTTTGACTCCGTTCACTTTCTCAAATGCAGTGACAAGTTCGTACACCGAAACAGGACGTCCTGTACCGATATTGAATATCTCATAGTCTTTCGCCATCTTTCCCTCGACCATTCTTGAAACAGCAGCCACGTGAGCTTTTGCGAGATCGACAATATCAATATAATCCCTAAGACATGTACCGTCCTCCGTCGGGTAGTCATTGCCGAAAATGCTCAGGCACTCGCGTTTGCCGATGGCAGTCTGCGTAATGAAAGGAACGAGATTATTAGGCACACCGCGCGGAAGCTCGCCTATCAATGCCGATGGATGTGCCCCTATGGGATTGAAATAGCGCAGAGCGATGCCTTTTACAGGCCAGCGTCCGTCCTTCCCGTCATACGAAGATGTAGCGGCAACAACATCGCGGAGCATGTCTTCCGACATCTGCTTCGTATTGCCATAAGGTGAGGTTGCCGGAAGCCGCGGAGTATTCTCTGTGACAGGAAGGTGCTCAGCATCTCCGTATACCGTGGCGGAAGAAGAGAAAAGCACATTGCAGCCGCCGTGCACAGACGCTGCCTCCAGAATATTCAGAAAAGAGAGAAGGTTGTTGCGGTAGTATTTGACTGGTTCTGCAACCGACTCCCCCACTGCCTTGAATGCAGCGAAATGAATGACGGCATCTATCTTATATTCAGAAAAAATCCTGTCAACGGAAGCATAGTCGCAGCAGTCTATCTTTTCAAAAGGGATGTCTTCCCTTCCTGTAATTTTCTTGACACCTTCAAAACATGTCATATCACAATTGGACATGTTGTCAGCCACGACGACATCATAGCCGGCAGCAATAAGTTCGACAGACACATGGCTGCCGATGTAACCGGCACCACCGGAAACAAGGACTTTTTTCTTCATATCATTAAATTTTTATTGACAGTTCATCCTCCATGGCCAAAGGCCATTCCGACAAAGATAGCATATAAATTGGAAAAGGATTTATGAAATTGTATTATTTTTGCCGACCAACAAAAAACACACAATATGAAACCGGGAATCAGCAACATACTTCTGCTTTTGGCATCACTCTCCTTTAATTTCATATCATACGCCCAGACAGTCCATGTACTGCAGCACGGCGACATTCAGTCGTCAGCAGAATCAATCATGAGCGACCCGGCATTTTCAAGTTCTTCAGTCAGCATCTGTGCAATGACGGGAGACGGGCACAAAATTCTCGACATAAATGCCGGCACAATGCTCCTGCCTGCCTCAAACATGAAACTGCTGTCAACCGGAGCAGCCCTCTGCGCCTTGGGCCCCGCCTATAAATTCAGCACATCAATAGCATACAGCGGGGAAATAAGCGGAGGAGTGCTTCAGGGAGACCTGTACATAGTCGGAGGAGGAGACCCGACATTGGGTTCAAAAGACTCGATTGCCACAGACATAACGAAGACATTCGCCCAATGGGAAGCTATGCTGAGAAAACATGGAATACGCAAAATAGACGGAAAGATAATAGGCGACGGACGATATTTCGGCGGTATGGCAGAAGAACCGACATGGCTTTGGAACGACATCGGAACATACTACGGCACCGGCACCGGAGGACTCATGTTCTATGAAAACATGCAGTCATTTCTCGTAAGTCCGGGCAAGTCAGAAGGAGACCCGGTTGAAATCAGCCCCTTATATCCGGAGGCCCCTTGGATGGAGTTCCGATACAGCTGCACGACAGGCAAGGCCGGCACAGGTGACATGCTGTACATGTACACAAGCGACCTCGCCCCGATAGCGGAAATACGCGGGACATTCGCCCTTGACAGAGGACGTAAGCGTGTGGACTGCAGCAACAAATTTCCGGAATATACCTGCGCAAAATATTTCGCAGACTATCTTGCATCGCACGGCATACCGTGCACAGAAGGTCCGGGCGACTTCAGATTGTCCAAAGCAGAAGAAAACGGAGAGCCGGCTACAGTCATAGGAAGAACCTCATCCCCGTCTTTGGCGAGAATAATTTTCGAGACAAACCACGCAAGCAATAACCTGTATGCCGAGACTCTCCTGAGGACTTTGGGAAAGACTCTCGGACAGGGTGCAGACTATGAATCTTCCATAAAAGCCATGGAGTCAACGCTGCAGAAGACAGGCACGGACATATCACGCGGCCTCCATGCAAAAGACGGGAGCGGACTGTCACGCCAGAACTATGTGTCAGCTGACTTTTTCTGCCGTTTCCTTTCGGCAATGATGGACACGCCACATTTCGAAGACTTCGTGAACTCTCTGCCTTCTCCCGGAGAAGACGGGACGCTCAGGTACAACATGAAAAGCGCCGCAGCCCAGACAAGAAGCCGCATTAAAGTCAAAAGCGGATCAATGAACGGCGTGCGCTGCTACAGCGGATATATCATTCCACGGGAAGGATGCAAAGACGAAACAATAGTTTTCTCCATACTCGTAAACAATTGCACATCACCCAACTGGAAGACCAGACCTCTTCTTGACAGGCTTATGGAAGAGCTCGCGTCAATGAACTGACACAGGCTGACCGGGCGCCGTAAATCAGTCCCCTTTGAATAGGGAGCGGCATAAAGAGGTCACATCAGACACACGGACAATCTCAATTCCGGCAACCGTCTCCTGGCTTCCGAAACTTGAGACATATATTTTCTTGAATCCAAGACGGGCAGCCTCAACAATACGCCTGTCAGTCTGCGCCACAGGCCTCACTTCACCGCTCAGGCCCACCTCTCCGGCAAAGCACACATCAGACGGTATCGCAAAATCAAAATTGGAGGACAGCACTGCACAAATGACGGAAAGGTCGCATGCCGGATCATTGACCCTCAGGCCTCCTGCCATGTTCAGAAACACATCCTTCACGCCAAGCTTGAACCCGGCGCGTTTTTCCAGAACCGCAAGAAGCATATTCAGCCTGCGAACATCAAAGCCTGTCGCACTTCTTTGTGGAGTACCGTAAGCCGCGGAGCTGACAAGTGCCTGCACCTCAATCAAAAAAGGTCTCGCACCGTCAAGCATGGCACTTACCGCAACTCCGCTCAATCCTTCGCCATGCATCGGAGTCAGCATTTCGGACGGATTGCTGACCTCGCGCAATCCCTTGCCGGTCATTTCAAATACGGCAAGTTCCGATGTGGAGCCGAAACGGTTCTTTATGCTGCGCAAAAGCCTGTATGTTCCCCGGTTGTCCCCCTCAAACTGCAAGACGACATCAACTATATGCTCAAGAATCTTAGGACCGGCAATGCTTCCCTCCTTTGTTATATGTCCGATAAGAATTACCGGTATGCCTGTGTCCTTGGCAAAGCGCAGCAGCATCGAAGCCGTTTCCTTTATCTGCGTGACTGAGCCGGGAGAGGACTCCACATTCTGCGAAAACATTGTCTGTACCGAATCCACAACCATCAGGTCCGGCATTATCGAGCGGGCCTGGGACAGGATATTTTCCATAAGGGTTTCGCTGTATATAAGGCAGCCAGCGTCATCTCCTCCGATCCGCGCAGCCCTCAGCTTTACCTGACGTGCACTTTCCTCACCTGTGACATAGAGAGTCTTCAGATGCGGACAATGGAGGGGAATCTGAAGGGAAAGGGTTGATTTTCCGATGCCTGGCTCGCCGCCTATAAGCACCAGCGAACCTTCCACAAGTCCTCCTCCGAGAATACGGTCCACTTCAGCATTGTTCAGTGATATGCGCTCCTCTACCGACGAATCTATTTCTGAAAGCGGAAGCGGCTTCCTGGAAGCACCGGGGACAGAGACGTCGGCAGAAGCGTTTTTCTTTCCGGAAACCACCGTCTCCTCAACCATCGTATTCCATTCACCGCATGCCGGGCAGCGTCCCATCCATTTCGGACTCTCATTACCGCATTCTTTGCAGAACCACACAGTCTTTGTCTTAACCTGGGCCATAAATTGTCTTTTTATATTATATCACTCCCCATACCTGTCCGGAATGAGCAAAACATACAAATTTACCATATTTACTGACATGTGCCACAGAAAACAAGGCACAAAAAAAAGATATTGTTCTTTTCAGGACAATATCTTGGCATTACGGCTGTGCGCCGCGTTCTTGGCGCAAAGACTACTCAGCCTTGCAGCAATCCTTTACAGATGTGCTGTCACAAGCCTCGCATTTGGTGCTGTCGCAACCTTTGCAGTCTGAACAATCTGAGCAGTCTGAGCAGTTCTCAGAATCGCATTTGCCGCAGCACTCAGTTGCAGGCTCTTCAGCTGCAGGTGCATTGTTGTTGCAAGCGCATGACGCAGCAGCGAACATGGCAGCAGCTATTGCCAAAGACATAAATACCTTTTTCATAGTCACTCTTATTAAAATTAAACAAAAACACTAATCGGCAAAGTTATCCTAAAAATAAGTCAAGAGCAAGAGAAAGAATGATTTTTTCGCAAAAACTTTGACTCAGGGCACTTCCGTAGGCTTTGCACAACGTAATAACCGGCATTATCTGTCAAGTTCAAAGACCTCCATATCATGCACATTGCCGTCATCAATATGGAAGCGCAGGGCCGTCCTCACAATATGAAAGCCCTGGATTCCGGCTGCTCCGGGATTGACCACGAGCATCCCGCCGCGTTTCACATCGCGCATGACCTTCAGGATATGCGAATGACCGCAGACGAAAATATCCGGACAATAACGGTCTATCAGCTGCCTTGCACGGGAATCATACCGTCCCGGATAGCCTCCGATATGCGTCATGAGCACTTTCATCCCGCAGCATTCAAAAAACTGGTGCAGCGGATAGTCAAACCTCAGGTCCTGCCCGTCACAGTTGCCATACACTCCCCTTAGCGGCTTGAATGCAGCCAACTGCTCAGCAAAGGCGGCACCGCCTCCGAAATCACCGGCATGCCAAAGTTCGTCCACCGGTTCCAGAAACTCTCTGAATCCGTCACTGAATACACCATGAGTATCCGATATAAGTCCTATATACATAACAATACGTATTACGCTGCAAAAGGATGCAGAATCCAGGCAAATTTAGGCATCATTCCGGTCATTTCTCCACAAAATCCCAAAAACTGTCTAAATTATTTATGAAGTATTTTAATGAATTTTAGGCAGCTTCTGACAAATGACGCTATCTTTGCGAAGATTTATGGACTAAGAAATGGAACTTTTCTACAGCAATGACATAGAAGGCAGCCTGTGCCGCCTCGGCAATGACGAGTCAATGCACTGCATCAAGGTGCTGAGGCACCGCTCAGGGGACATGATAAACATAATCGACGGGAAAGGCACTCTGATGAAATGCCGTCTCATTGACGATTCTCCCAAAGGTGCATCCGCAGAAATAATCGGAGCGGAGCACAACTGGGGAGGTCACCCGTACCATCTGACACTGGCAGTGGCACCCACCAAGAATGCCGACAGATATGAATGGTTTGCCGAAAAGGCTTGCGAAATCGGCGTTGACTGCATAGTTCCTGTTATAGGTCAATATTCCGAAAGAAAAGTATTCAAGACAGCAAGGGTTGAAAAAATCCTGACAAGTGCGGCAAAGCAGTCGCTCAAGGGTGCAATACCGCAAATATGCCCCCCTATCAGCGTCAATGATTTCATTCAGGCTTCCCGTACGGATGAGGACGGCACTCTGAAGATGATTGCATATTGCTTCGAGGACAGCAACTGCCCGAGGAGGTCCATAAAGGATGTCCTTGCAAATTTCAGCGGAGACAGGATTACCGTAATGATAGGCCCGGAGGGTGACTTCTCACCAGAAGAAGCAGAATCAGCAGTCGGATGCGGCTTCATTCCCGTCCACCTCGGGACGTCACGCCTAAGGACAGAAACAGCCGGAATAACGGCAGCGGAAGCTGTGTATTTCAGATATATGCAGGACTTTATTTACGTATAATCTCGACCGAAAAGTCAAGTCCAACCTTGATTATGGACGAGGCCCTGCCTGACGCCCCTTTCCCCAAAGCAGGGTCAGCGACATAATCTGCCGCCTGTTTTATTTCCTCCGAAATTCCGGCA
>CAMWUW010000096.1 GCA_947177525.1 uncultured Bacteroidales bacterium
TGTTCTGTGTATTGCTTGTGCTCGTTGTACTGCAGATGGTTGCAACGCGCACACCTTTGGATTTCAATATGTTGATTATCAATGTGTTCTGTGTATTGCTTGTGCTCGTTGTACTGCAGATGGTTGCAACGCGCACACCTTTGGATTTCAATATGTTGATTATCAGCGTGCTCTGTGTGCTGCTCTGTGCTGTGTTATGCTGTGGAGGATAGGATGAGGTTATGACAAAATGTTTATCTCCTTGATGTTTGGGGACTTTTGCCGTCAGATATGCGGCATGTGTGTTGGCTGAGGGTGAGCTTTGGGATGGCGTGCTAATTTTTTATGAAGCAATGTGGAAAGGAAAGGTGAAGAGAGTGCGGAATAGGAATAGAAAGGTAAAGGGAAGGGGAAGGCAAAGTGGAATCGGACAGAAAGGAGAACTGGACAGAAATGGAAACTGAGGAAAATTGAAGAAAATGGAGGAGTGGAGGAAAAGGGAAAAACGAGCGAAAGGAGAAGTGGATTGAAGGACTGTGTGCGGACTGTTTTCGACATGGGCTGGAAAATTTTATGTGACAGTGTTTAGGTGTTTTCTGAATTGTGTTCAGCAGAATCTGCATCAGATGGTCGTGGTCAAAGCAGAACAGTTTGATGAGGAGGGCGTGCTTTCCTGTCACAAAGTGGCATTCAACGATAACTTTATTTGGCAAAATATTCTGCTGGAGGTGAGTCTTTTGGAGTGTGGGGTGTGATTGATTTTTAGTGCTGTAATCAATCTTTTGGAGCACAGTGATGAGCTGATAAAAATAATATTAGTCAGGCCTTTTTATTGTTTTTCAATGTTTCCAACCCAACTTTGCCTCCAAATATTGAATTCTCAGATAGTTATTCAGACTTTTTAGTTCCTATGATTAGCACCTCAATTAATCGTTTTTTGCGCTTCAGTCAATAAAGATGTCATAGGAAATTTTAAAAATCAGTTGGCTGATTCGAAAAAAAAGCATATAATTGCAAAAAAATATTTTGGAATTATATGCGTGACCGGTCACGCGAAAGGCAAAATATATACGGTTGCGCGAAAGGGATTGGAGGCAAGGATGGATTGTGAAGTGGGAAGAATATGGTGCCGGCCTGGCGGTGTGCCCGGAGAAAAGTACATAAACAATTTAATTGACATAACACAAAACAACTTCTGAAATGAAAACAATCGCAATTATTGGAGCCGGAATGATGGGGTCGGCATTGGCCTATCCAGCATTCGAGAACGGCAACGAGGTCAGGCTGGTCGGAACGCCGCTTGACCGTGACATCATTGACGGATGCAAAAAGTCAAACAGGCATCCGAAATTTGACATACCTTTTCCTGTGGGTGTCAAATACTATTACTTTGAAGACTGGAAGGAGGCTGTCGCCGGAGTTGACTTTGTCATTGGAGGAGTCTCGTCATTCGGAGTGGACTGGTTCCTCAATGAAATTCTTGCGAAACTGGATCCTGGTATTCCGGTACTCTCTGTGACAAAGGGACTTATAAATCTGGAGGACGGAACCTTGATTTCCTATCCTGACTACTGGCAGAGGGAACTTGCCAAGATGGGAATCAACAGGGAAGTCTGTGCTATCGGCGGTCCGTGCACTTCATACGAACTTGTTTTCCATGACCAGACGGAGGTTGCATTCTGCGGCAAGGACTCAGCTGTCCTGCATATGATGAAGGAGGCGATGGCGACAGACTACTATCATATCTCTCTGACAAATGATGTCATCGGACTGGAGAGTGCCGTGGCCCTGAAAAACGGGTATGCACTTGCCGTTGCCATGACCATAGGGCTTGTCAACCGCAGCCATGGCAAGGATGCCGGCCTGCATTATAATTCACAGGCCGGGGCTTTCTACCAGGCTGTGAAAGAGATGCGCTATCTGCTTGAGATGCAGGGTGCAAGCCGTGACTGTGAGAATATCGGAATCGGTGACTTGTATGTGACTGTCTATGGCGGACGTACACGCAAAATCGGAATCCTGCTTGGGGAAGGAAAGACATATAAGGAGGCCCTTGATATTCTGGCAGGCGTCACATTGGAAAGCCTTGTCGTGGCGCGCCGCGTATATGCCGCCATGGTCCGCAAGGCTGAGCTTGGGCAGGCCGACCTGTCGATGTTCCCGATGCTGTGCCATGCCGCGGCCGTGCTTGACGAAGGAAAGGATGCTCAGCTGCCGTGGGATGACTTCACTTTTGACCAGACAAAATGATGAGTATGAGATTGGCGATTTATCCTGCCGTCTTTAAAAATATGACAGCGGGAAGATACATGAGACGGATCACAGTCAAATTGTCCGGTGCGGTTTTGTTTTCCGCCGTGCTTCTGCTTGCGGCAGTTCCTCTGGCAGCCCAGCCTAAGGTTGTCGGGCACAGGGGATGCCGGTTCAACACTCCGGACAATCCGGAGACTCCTCTGTATGAGAATACAATACAGTCACTGAAATTTGCCCAGACCCTGGAAATCGATGCCGTTGAGTTTGATGTCCAGCTCACATCTGACGGAAAAGTGATTGTATTTCACGGTGCCAACGTACCTGGCATAGACAAGGATATCCGGAAAATAACGTTTGATGAGGCACGCAAAGTCATTCTTCCCGGCGGACACAGGATGCCTACGATAGAAGAGTATCTGAAGCAGGCCAAGAAATGCCCGGGCGTGAAGATGATATGCGAGATAAAGAAACAGTCGTCGCCTGAGCGTGAGACCATGGCTGTGGAACAGGTCATGGCGGCGGCGCGCAGACTTCAGATGGAAGATCAGATGGAATACACGTCTTTCAGCGAATGGATATGTCGGGAAGTCCACAGGGTAAATCCGGCTGCCAAGGTCATATTTCTGGATTCCGGTGTGTTCGTCAAGACTCCGGAATATGCTGCCGCACAGGGCTTCAATGGAATCTCATACGATTTCAACGGCTTCATGAACCATCCTGACTATGTGGAGCGTGCGCGGAAACTCGGAATCGAGACTACACTTTGGATAGTGAATAGCTATGAAGTGGTGGAATGGGCCGTGCGCCATGGTGTCGATTATGTCTCTTCCGACCATCCGGAGAAAGTGAAGCCGTATGTGGATGCCGTAAGGGAATTTGCAGAATGACGCCGCAACCGGGACCTCAATTTTAACGTCCTGTCCGTAAAATAACCATTATGACACAACTGAAAATGACCAATATGAAACCTGATATCAGACGCATTGTGCTTCTGCTTCTTGTCATGACTGTCCCGTTAACGTCGTCAGGGTGGGGCCGTCTTGGGCATGCTGCCATAAACAAGATTGCGGAAGATCATCTTACAAAGACTGCACGCAAGGCAATAGACCAATATATGGGAGGGGAGTCCATAGTGACATTCGCATCCTGGCCCGATGACTATAGGGACAGGCTCAATGAAGGATTCCGCCCGCATTGGAACAAGGCCAGGGCTTATGCGCACACCTACGAGGTAGACACACTGCTGATGCCTTACCGTGGAATTGATGACAACGGACGTTATGTGACAAATGCCCTTTATTTCATTGACGGGTTTATTTCCGACCTTGCCTGTGCGCATGAGCTTGACGACACGACGCGGTTCATTGAAATCGTCATGCTGTGCCATTTTATTGGTGACATGCACTGTCCGGGGCATATAAGGTACCAGCCCAAGAGGGACATTGCCTCATGGAAAGTGACCTTTCTCGGCATGGATACGAAATATCATACAGTATGGGACGGGGATATCCTTAGGGCATATTATCCGTGGAGCTGGTCGGACTTCGCGAAGATGTGCGACATATCTTCAGATGAGGAGATTGCTGCTGCGGTAAAGGGGGATTTCTATGATTGGGCCCATGATGCCGCTGTCTTGAGCCATGATGCGAGAATGGCCGTCAAGAAAGGTGACACGCTTGATGAGGAGTGGGCCATAGACAGGCTGGAACTGACCCGTTGCCTGATACGCAAGGCCGGATATCGGCTTGCACATCAGCTGAATATGATCTTTGATGCAAAATATGCCAAAAAGAACCGGCTTGAACAATAATTGAACTGAACATGAAACTTATATATGACAAATTACAGGGAAGAAGATTTGCAATCGTCTCTTTTGCAGTGCTTTGCCTTGTGCTTCTTCCTGACTTCTGCTCACTTGCGTCTCTCATGGCGCAGACCTCCTCCGGCAAGTCAGTGACCGAAGTCTCCGGTACCGTGAAAGATACCGATGGAAATCCTCTTCCGGGTGCAGGAGTGCTCATAAAGGGCACGGCCGAAGGAACCGTCACCGACAGTGACGGAAAATGGAGCATGCGTGTTCCGGAAAATGCCGTGCTTGAATTCTCAAGTCTCGGATTCGAGACTGCTGTTGCCATGGCAGATTCCAGGGGGGGGTATTGGATATAATCCTTAAAGAAGATTCAAGGCTTCTTGATGAGGTCGTGGTGGTCGGCTATGGAATGCAGGCCCGCAAGACACTGACGACTTCCATTTCTAAAGTGGACGGCGGTGCCCTGGCCGATGCTCCTGTGACTTCTGTCGGTGATGCGATAAAGGGCAAAGTACCGGGACTCAGGGTGGCCACAAGCAATTCCCTTTCCGGAGAGGCTCCCCGCTTCATGATCCGCGGAGGCTCATCAATCTCAATGGGAAATGACCCGATATATATTGTGGACGGTGCCCTGAGGGATGACCTTAACGGGATAAATCCGAATGACATAGAATCCCTTGAAGTCCTCAAGGATGCCGCTTCTGCCGGAATATACGGTGCACGCGCCTCAAACGGTGTAATCCTCGTAACCACGAAGAAAGGCTCACCTTCAAAAGGCCCGCAGATTGTCTTCGATGTGCAGCTCGGGTTCCAGACTCCGGCTTCACGCTGGAATATCCTCAATTCACGTGACTATCTCCAGTTCATCCGTCCTGCCATTGCGGAAGCCTTTGCAAATGATACCGAACATCCGGCGGCTTCGCTCCTTGGCGGCGCCAATGCATACGGAACAGGCAACACAGGAAGCAAGTCCATATACTCTACACGCTATCTTGAGTACAGGCAGCCCGTTCCGGAAGGATTTGAATGGATGTATGACCCTATAGACCCGAATAAGGTGCTGATTTTTACGGACAGCGACTGGCAGGGACAATGGTTTTCACCTGCTTTCTGGCAGAAGGAATATGTCGGAGTGAACGGGGGAAATGAAAGAATAAAATATGCGGCTTCCGCCAGCTACACAGGGGATGACGGAATTGTCGCAATGAGCAGCTACAATGTATTCACGATGCACGGCAACACCACCTTTAAAGTTACGGAAAATCTTGAGGCGGGGGCGACATTCGATCTGTCGCGCCAGAAGAAGCGTATACCCGTGGACAACTATTACCAGTGCATCGGAAGGGGACTGATAGCAGCACCGACGGCGATGGAGAAAAACCTTGACGGAGAATGGAACCAGCTTGTCTCTACCAACAAGAATGCCCACAGCCCGGCATGGTACGAGAGATTCTACAACAGGATGAACACGACAAGCCGCATGTCCGGGACATTCAACCTGAAATGGAGGATAATTGACGGACTTACGGCAAATGCCCAATACAACTATTTTGAACAGAATTATACGGGAAGCTACAATATTGTCGGTGAAGCTGACGGCACGGTCAACTCTGTAAATGCCACAAGGCCTGTGACGGAAACACGCACCCAGACACGCCGCAATACTGTTACGGCCCATCTGAATTTCAACAGAACTTTTGCCGGTGCGCATCATGTAAGTGCGACCGCAGGATACGAATATATGGGGCAGCAGTATCTCTATCTGCAGGCCAAGTCGAACGGCGCAGTCTCGGACGATGTCCCGGTCCTGCAGTCCGGAGTCAATTTCGAGGCATCCAACAGGAATGAAAGCCAGTCCATGATTTCTTATTTCGGACGTGTGGGCTATGATTTCCGGCACAGATATATTATGGCTGCAACCTTCCGTGCCGACGGCTCGTCAAAGTTTGCGGCAAGCAACAGGTGGGGCTATTTTCCGGCAGCTTCCGTAGCATGGGTGATTTCCGAAGAACCGTTCTGGAAAAAAGCAGCCCAAAAGATGAATACTTTCAAACTCAGGGCTTCATACGGCCAGACCGGAAACAACGGAATCGGACTGTATGATACGTATGGCTCATATTCGGCCGGCAGCTATGGCAGCCTGCCGACGATGTCTCCCGACAAAATGCAGAATACAGGCATGAAATGGGAGACGACGACCCAGCTTGACGTCGGACTTGACATGGGCTTCCTGAAAGACAGGATAAGATTTGTGCTGGACTATTATGACAAAGTCACGAGGGACATGCTTTTCAGCATCACGCTTCCTGATACCAGTCCTTACAGCAGCGTAAAGGCAAATGTGGGAAGTGCGAGATTCTATGGTTTTGAGGCAGAGCTTCATACGGTGAACGTACAGACGCGTGACTTCACATGGAGCACTGACTTTACATACGCATTTACGAGAAACAAGGTCCTCTCGCTTCCGGATGAGTATATGTACAATGAAGTGGATGAATACGGACGTGCAACAGGGAAAAAGGCATGGCGCATCGGAGGATATACGATGTCTGAGTCAGGCTGGCGTTTCGGGGGAACCGCTGTGGGCGAGCCTTTGGGCAGAATCTACGGATATAAGGTCGACCATATAATACAGACACTGGAGGAAGCCGATGCCGCCCTGTATGATGTGGAGTCCAAGGGATTCCGTGTCAGTGACGGAAAGAGGATTCCGGGCAGGAAGGATGCCGGAGACTATGAATGGTGCAATCGCCCGGGTTCGGCGCGTGACGAGAACGGAAATGAAATCATCAACTCCGAAGATATGTTCTATCTTGGAAATGTAGTGCCGCATTCAACCGGAGGCTTGAACAACACCTTCACATTCAAGCGTCTGACATTGAGCATATATCTGGATTATGCAATTGGCCATTCAATCATCAACGGCCAGAAGACACAGTTGCTGAAGAACACGATGGGCGACTGCAACTCTATGCTCGGTGACCTTGTGTACGACTGCTGGCGTTATCCTGGGGATACCGAAGCGAAATATGCACGGTACACTCCGAATGATACGGATTGGGGCAACCGCAACTGGAGGGGGACTTCTTCCTTTATGGTTGAAAAAGGCGACTACCTCTGCATAAGGGATGTGTCTCTTTATTATGACCTGCCGGAAAAATGGATAAGCAAGCTGCGTATGAAAAAGTTGACAGTCGGTGTGACCGGCAACACCCTGCATTACTTCACAAGGGTGACCGGTGCTGTCAGTCCGGAGAGCGGAATCTCGTCAGCCTCAGGCTCGGACATGTACACGGCTGTCTCGACCAACAACAGCGACTCCGACAATACCGGAAACCTGATGCCGAATGCGCGCAAGGTCATATTCTCTGTCAAGGTGACATTTTAGACGGTGCAATCTGTAAAAATAGCTGAAATAATATGAAACCTAATATAAAAAGAATTGTCGGCGGTGCCGCCGGATATCTTCTGCTTGCCTTTGCTGCGGCCGGCATTTCGTCATGCCACGGAAAACTGGATATCATACAGAACAACAGGCTTACAGCCAGCAATATGTGGAAGACTTCAACACACGTGGAGACTTCAACAAATGAGATATATGCCAAGCTGCGCAAGAATTTTGTGCAGGACAATGTGTCGCTTATGCATTGGGGTGAATTGCGTGTTGGCCCTTATATGTGGGGATATAGCCATGTGAACAAGATATACACTGCCAAAGAAGTTCTGGAAAATACAATGACTTCGTCTTCCGCTTCATGCAAATGGGGACAGCTGTACAATGTGATTGACCAGGCGAATGCTGTCCTTAAATATGCTCCCTCGGAATCAATTGAAATGACTGACGCCAAGCGCGGATGGGCTCTCGGACAGGCATATTTTGCCCGTGCATATTGTTATTTCTGGGCAGTGCGCGTATGGGGCGATGTGCCGCTCAATCTGAATCCTATCGAAAGCGTGGACCAGCCGGAGACCTATCCCGTGCGTGCTCCTAAGGAAGACGTTTATGCACAGATAGAAAAAGACATCAATGCCGCTGTCGGGCTTGCGGACCTGCTCGGCAATGACAAGTATCTTGCTACAAAGGATGCGGCCAATATGCTTAAGGCGGAATTTGCACTATGGAGCTATAGTGTGAGGAAGGCCGGGGACAGCTATCTTGCGATGGCAGAGGAGGCTTTGGATGCAATAGGCATAATGGACGGTAACGCAAGGCTGCTCGCTGATAATTCAAAGGTTTTTGCAGATCCAGCAACGAAAAACAAGAACAGTTC
>CAMWUW010000097.1 GCA_947177525.1 uncultured Bacteroidales bacterium
ATTATATACAAATATAGATATATATTTTTGAAATTGATGATGATTATTTGGCTGTTGATATGTTGATAACTGTTTTATTCATCTGATTTACAGCCCTTTTATATTTTGGTTTTATGTTGAAAACCCTGATGTGAAGTTCTTGGGAATTTTTTTTGAAAAAGCTTTGAATCACGGATTGCTTTGCGTTATATACGGAAAAGCGTGATTATCCAATTTAGTTTTCAAATGTTTTTCACGGTGTTTTGCACAGGTTATCAACAGAAAAAATGACGAAATGTTGATAAGTACGGAATCTGTAGGAAAAATTGCAGAAAGGATAGAAAAAACGTCTGAAGTCTTTTGCAGCGGGCTTTTTCTTTCTGCCAAATGGTTTGTAGTGTCGGAACTTGGTCTCGGTGGAGTGCAGCTGATTGTTCTTCCGGACAGGGACTCGGCCGAGTATTGTGCCGTGGACCTTTATAATCTGACGGAAGGTGACTGTGTGTTTTTTCTGCCTGATTCAGGAAAGACCCTGGAGAAGAGCAATTACAAGTCGTCTCTTGCTGTACAGAGGACTTCTGCCATCGGAAAATTGCTTGAATATAAAAACGGCGGTCCGCTCATTATTGTCACTTATCCGTCTGCCCTTGAGGAGGCCATTCCTGAGAGGGAAAAGATAAGGAGTTCTGTTCTTAGGCTTGCCGTCGGAGATGAGATAAGCCATGACGAAATTGCTGAATCATTATGCTCAAACGGTTTTGAGAGGGTGGATTTCGTGGCTGAACCAGGGCAGTTTTCCATCAGAGGGGCCGTGGCGGACATATTTTCCTATTCTTATAATGACCCATTCAGGATATCTTTCTTCGGAGACGAGATTGAGGCTATAAATGTGTTTGACTGCAATTCGCAGCTTTCCAAAGAAAAAGTGGAAGAGGCTGTCATCTGTCCTTATATCGCCGCTTCAGATGACGGGGTGAACATGACCGTGACTGATATTCTTCCCGCAGATGCGGTGGTATGGCTTGATTCGTCGGACATGTACCGCAATGCCGGTTTTTTCGGTTCTTTTGAACGCTTCAGAAGGATATGGCTTGACGTTCCTCTTTCTGCGGATGATGCAGTTGCTGTAAAATTCAGCATATCCCCCCAGCCTGTATTCAACAAGAACTTTGAACTTCTTACCGAAGACATACGAAAAAGGCTTGAAGAGGGGTATATGGTCAGAATCTATGGGGAGAAGCAGTCCCAGCTTGACAGACTCAGATCAATTCTTTCAAATAATTCCGGTGTAATGCCTGAGTTTGTAGCCGGATGTACGATACATAACGGATTCATTGACCACGAGAACAAGGTGTGCTGTTACAGTGACCATGAAATATTTGACCGCTTTCACAGAGTCAGCATAAGGCGTTCCGTTGAAAAGAGCGAGCAGCTTACGATAAATGACCTGACTTCATTTTCCATAGGTGACTATATCGTGCACATTGACTATGGTGTCGGGATTTTCGGAGGGCTTGTGAGAATGAGGGATGACAAAGGTAGGATGCATGAGGTAGTAAAACTGACTTATAAGGACAATGACGTTGTTTTTGTGTCCGTGCATTCCCTGCACAAGATTTCACGTTACAAGTCAAAGGATTCGGAGCCACCTAAGATACACAAGCTCGGTTCAAAGGTCTGGCAGAATCTTAAGGCGAGCACCAAGTCAAAGGTAAAGGACATTGCAAAGGACCTTATACAGCTTTATGCAAAAAGAAAGAGCGCCAAAGGGTTTGCTTTTTCTGCAGATACATACATGCAGCAGGAGCTTGAGTCTTCATTCATGTATGAGGACACTCCTGACCAGGAAAAGGCAGTGCAGGCGGTCAAGGCAGACATGGAGGATGAGTGCCCTATGGACAGGCTTGTATGCGGGGACGTGGGATTCGGCAAGACAGAAGTTGCCGTGAGGGCTGCATTCAAAGCTGTTGCCGACAGCAAGCAGGTCGCCGTGCTTGTTCCGACTACAATTCTTGCGCTTCAGCATTTCAACACTTTCAAGGGGCGTCTCAAGGATTTTCCCTGCAATATCGATTATGTCAGCCGCCTGAGGACTCCTAAGGAGATATCTGAAATAAAGAAGAAGCTGAAGTCCGGGGCGCTCGACATTGTTGTCGGCACTCATAAGCTTGTGGGCAAGGAGTTTGAATTCAAAGACCTGGGCTTGCTCATAATAGACGAGGAACAGAAGTTCGGGGTCGGGGTCAAGGAAAAGCTTAGGCAGCTCAAGGCCTCGGTTGACACTCTTACCCTTACGGCGACGCCTATCCCCAGGACACTGCAATTTTCACTTCTCGGTGCAAGGGATCTTTCAATCATGAGCACTCCCCCTCCGAACAGGATTCCGGTCCAGACTGAAATAATGCTTTTTGACCCGGATGAGATACGTAAGATCATGAGCTATGAACTCGGGCGCGGAGGCCAGATATTTTTTGTGCACAACAGGGTTGAGGAACTGCCTGCGGTGAATGACATTCTCCAAAGGCTTATGCCTGACATGAAGATTTGTCTTGCCCACGGCCAGATGGAGGCCAAGGTGCTTGAAAACAAGATTCTGGACTTTATGGCCGGAGATTATGACATGCTTTTGTGCACTACAATAATCGAAAACGGCCTTGATGTTCCGAATGCGAATACAATAATAATAAACCAGGCGCAGAATATAGGTCTCAGCGACCTTCACCAGCTGCGTGGAAGAGTGGGACGCTCTAATAAAAGGGCATTCTGCTATCTGATAGTACCTCCTCTTGTGTCTCTTACGGATGAGGCCCGAAGGAGGCTTAAGGCCATAGAGTCTTTCTCTGACCTCGGAAGCGGATTCAATATAGCCATGCAGGACCTGGACATCAGGGGGGCGGGAAATCTTCTCGGCGCCGAGCAGAGCGGCTTCATAACCGACATGGGATTCGAGACTTATCAGAAGATTCTCGCCGAGGCTATGGAGGAGCTTGGTGTGGAGACCGGAATTGTGGCCAAGAACACAAAGGACAGTTATGTGTATGACTGTACGATAGAAACCGATCAGCTTGCCCTTATACCAGACAGTTATATTGACATTACGGCGGAAAAGATCAGGATATATAAAGAGTTGGATTCACTGTCTTCGGACAAGGATATGGCTTTGATGAAGAGCCGGCTTGAGGACCGTTTCGGAAAAATGCCTGCCGAGCTGGAGAGGTTGTTCGACATAGTCCGGATAAGGCATCTCGGGGAGAAGCTCGGGTTTGAGAAGATAATCATAAAGAATGGTGTTATGATAGCATTTTTCATCTCGAATCCTATGGCATCCTATTACCGGAGCGACAGGTTCTCGGGAATTCTTGAAAGCATTACTGCAAATCCGAGGCTTTTCGAGCTGAAGCAGAATGACAACAGGCTCAGGATAATGGTTAGGAATGTGGACGGAATACCAAAGGCTTTCGATATTTTGAAGAAATTGTAGAGTTTTTGTAATTTTGCATCTTTCAAACTGTAATCAGAAGTGGCCAATCTTATCATAGACATAGGAAATACAGCTCTAAAGGCAGCGTGGACTGACGGGATGACCCTCGGTAAGACTTTCAGGTATCAGGGAGAGAAGATGATGGATTTTATTCTGTCGCTTACCTCAAAGGCACGGCCGGAAGTTATGGTTCTCAGCAGTGTAAGGCATTTTTCTTCAGCGAACATAGCTTTGCTCAGAAATGAGTGTGAAAGGCTTTTGATTGTATGCGATGAGGTTCTCGCGCATTATGGACTGCCTTCTTATCTGACCCCGGACAGGGCGGCTTCAATTGTTGCCGCAAGATATCTTTTCAATGGAAAAGGATGCACCATATTTGATTTCGGAACTACTTTGAGTGTGGATTTTCTTGATTCAGAAGGGAATTACGAAGGCGGACTTATATCTCCCGGATGCAAGACAAGATTCAAGTCCCTTCACAGATATTCCAAGTCCCTTCCTTTGCTTGATGCTCCTGGCTCTGTGGCTGAAATGGGGAATGACATGCCTTCTTCGATTGCCTATGGAGTTGTTGCAGGCATGATGTTTGAAATAGAAGGCCAGATTTGCCGTCATCGAACAAATGTCAATGTTTTTACGGGAGGTGATGCGATTTATTTTGCAAAACAGATGAAAAACTCCATCTTTGTAGTTTGTAACCTCGTTCTCATGGGGTTGGCTTTAATGGCTGTTGAATATGATTGTAAAGATTGAAAGAATATTTCTTGTGGCAGTTCTTCTCGTCGTCAGTGTCTGTATGCATGCACAGCAGGGCACTTATGGCGCATATTCTCCGTATTCGATTTTCGGTATAGGAGACATTTCAAAAGAAGGTACTGCGTATAACAAGAGCATGGGAGGCACAGGTATCGCTGCAAGGAACAGAAGATTCATAAATTATCTGAATCCGGCGGCAGTGACTGCAAGGGACACGCTTTCATTTATGGCTGATTTCGGACTTGCACAGAAGAATACGCTCTATAGGCAGGGGGACATTAAGTCAGGGAACAATACTTTCAATATTTATGATTTTGTGTTGAGCTTCCCGATTTACAGGTCGTCTGCATTCATGGTCGGAATCACGCCTTTCAGCGATGTGGGATATGACTTCTCTTCCGTGGAAACGGATCCGGGGATAATCGGAAACACGGGGAATATTTCATACGATTCATACGGTACCGGAAGTGTGTACCAGCTGTTCGGAGGAGCCGGAGTCACTTTATGGAAGAGGTTGTCTGTAGGTGCTGAAATCATCTACTATTTCGGCAATCTTTCAAAGGTCACCAACATGGACTATGCCAATTCCTCCTACAGGTCCGTAAACAGCGGAAGTGACCTTATGGTCAGGGGAGTGACCGGGAAATTCGGACTTCAGTATGAGCAGAAGCTCGGTGGGGATGTATCCATGATTATCGGAGCTACATACAGGCTCGGCACTGGAATGAGGGGATATGCCACAAATTACAGATATGCCAACCAGTCAAGTGTGACTGACACGCTTAAGCACAGTGTAGACACTCTTGCAGGTTCCGGAGTAAGATTCGCTGATGAGCTTGGTATTGGAATCAGTGTCAAGGGGGGCGAGCGCTGGAGTGCGGAGTTCAATTATCTGAGATCCGACTGGAGAAAGTCCGGAATGGATAAGGCTCCCGGATTTGCATCGGTGGGAGATGCTGTGTTCAGTTCATCTGTCTCCCAGTCTTTCAGGGCAGGATTTGAGATTGTTCCAAACAGGAATGACATAAGGTATTATTTCAGGAGATGTGCATACAGGGCCGGAATTTATTATGACCAGTCGTATTATAAGCTTGACGGAAATAATGTCAACTCCTTGGGAATAACTTTCGGAATGACACTTCCTGTATTCAGATGGTATAACGGAATATCGCTTGGAGTTGACCTCGGGCAGAGGGCCAGCACCAGGAACAATATGATAAGGGAAAGGTATGCCATGTTTGTGATAGGGTTCAATATTCACGACATCTGGTTCCAGAAACCTCGATATAATTAAAAAAACACAAATAACGCTATGAAACGAATTGTACTGTTTATCACTTTCACTGCCATTGCAGTGTTTGGCTGCAGAACGCTTTCCGCTCAGGGAAAATATGGTCCTGACAGCACGGAATGTATCAAGTATCTGTCTTATTATACAGAATATTATAAGCAGAAAAACTATGATTCTGCACTTCCTAACTGGAGAAAGGCATATAAATATTGCCCTCCTACGGCAAGGTATTCCATGTTGTCTGACGGAACAACGCTTATCCGTAACCTCATAAACAAGAATGCCAACAATGCAGTGTACAAGGCACAGCTTATTGACTCTCTGATGACAATCTATGACCAGAGGGTTGAGTTCTGGCCTAAATACAAGGTGGCTTCCCTGAACAATAAGGCTCTGGATATGTATAACTATATGAAGGATGAGCCTAAGAAGCTTTATGAAGGTCTCAGCGATGTTGTAAACCAGACTGGCTCAAAGACTAAGCCTAATATCTTCATTCTTCATCTTAATACTGCTGTTGACCTCTACAAGATGGGCATGATCGGTGCCGAAGAGGTTATTGAGACTTATGAGAAAGGAATGGAATATCTTTCTCAGATAACTCCTAAGAACGATGTTGAGAGAAGAAGCATTGAAAGCAATGTAAAGGATTTTGAGAGTATTTTCATCGGCAGCCAGGTTGCAAGCTGCGACAATCTCATCGCTTTGTTCACTCCGAGGTATGAGGCTGATCCTCAGAATCTTGACCTTGCAAAGAATATTGTGAAGATGATGGGTCTCACTGATGGATGTACAAACAATGACCTTTTCCTCAATGCTGTAACGACCATGTACACTCTTGAGCCTTCTTATACTTCTGCTTATTATCTTTATAAATTGTATGCAGGAAGGAATGATGTCGAGAATGCAGTGAAGTACATGGATGAGGCTATCGCATATCCTGAGTCTGACGATGCAACTGATGCTTTGTACTGGTTTGAGCTTGCCGCATTCTGCTACAAGAACGGAAACAATGCCAAGGCATACTCTGCTGCCCAGGAGGCTGCAAAGCTTGATGGCGCCATTGCCGGAAAGGCTTATATGCTCATGGGTACAATCTGGGGCTCAATGGTATGCAACGGAAATGAAATCGAGAGAAGGGCACCTTACTGGGTGGCTGTTGATTATATGACCAAGGCCAAAAATGCCGACCCTTCACTTGCTGAGGATGCAAACAATTACATAAGGCAGTATAGCGCATACTATCCTCAGACAGCCGAGGCCTTCATGTATGATGTTACTGACGGACAGTCATATACCGTATCTTGCGGCGGAATGAGGGCTGTAACTACCGTAAGGACACAGAAATAATGGAAGTTTGAAAAATATCACTCATACCATATTTATGACGGCAACCGCTGCGGCGGTTGCTTTCATCGTTTATTCATGCAAAGGAAAGTTGGGGGAAGCTGAGACTATTGTCCTGTCTGAAACTCCTGTGCAGAGTGTGGACGATATGTTTATTGTGCAGTCTGAAAACGGGATGATACAGATGAGGGCCGAGGCACCTCTTATGGAGAAGTATGAAAGGGATACACTTTCTTTTGAACTTTTTCCGAAAGGATTCTATGTGTATGGATATACGGATGAGGGAATGCTTGAGACAGAGATTGTTGCTGATAATGCAAGGCATTTGAGATATACCGACGGACGCGAGAGCTGGGAGGCTTTCGGGAACGTGGTGGTCAAGAATCTGATCAACCAGGAGGTCATGGAGACTGATACTCTGTATTGGGACCAGAAGAATGAGAAGATTCATACGGACTGCTATGTGAAACTGTATTCTCCAAAAGGTTTTATGCAGGGATATGGCATGGAGTCGGATCAGCGTGCAAGGAATTCAGTAATCTTCAGACCTTTCAACAGTTATGGAATTGTTGTGCAGGACAGTACGGAAGTTTTTATTGATTCGGTCAATTTTATAGGTCCGTTGCAAAAAAAATAGCTGTGTATTGGCAGAAAATAGTTATATTCGCACCCCAATATGGTATTACCAGGAATAATAATTAAATTTAAATAAAATGGCAGTTCTTGAAACAATCCGTGTTAAATTCGGAATTCTGATAACAGTGCTGATCGCTGTGGCATTGTTGTCTTTCATTATCGATCCGAGCACGTTGCAGTCTGTATCTGCTTCAATGTCATCTAAATATGACGTAGGAGAGATTGACGGCAAATCAATTTCCTATGAAAACTTTCAGGCAGAGGTTGATAAGCTCACTTCAATCAGCGAGATGAATGGTATGCCTGTACATGGTGCAGAGGCTATGGGTGCTATAAGAAACCAGGCATGGAACAGGTTCATGGATG
>CAMWUW010000098.1 GCA_947177525.1 uncultured Bacteroidales bacterium
CCCCTCAAGCATCTGTCTACCCCTTTCGGTGTTGACAAGGACAAGTCCCGTACCCGCATCATCATCCAGCTCCGGCAGGCAGTTCCTGACATTCCACAAATCACCGAGTGTAAGGTCACTTCCGCTGCGCCCGCAACGTACCGGGCAATTGTAGCACGAAGGACGCAGCGTCATATTCTGCACAAAAAGAGCCATATAAGGGTCTTCCATATACTTGGTGCGCACCGTCCGGCAATGTTCCCCGTCCTTTCGGAATTCATAGACGACATCATAATGCATCCAGCTTCTTGCCTTATCCCTGAACGACACTCCCGACAATTCCGCCCCGTACCGTTTCTCCAAAGAGCCGGCATATCTTTTCCAAAGAGCCGGAGGAGGAACACCATGACAGGCAAAATCCACAGTCCACAGCCCGGCATCGTCCCTGCCGATATAATTTTTCAGCCCGGCCACCTGGCAAGGAGTACCTGAAAACAGAACGCTACGTCCCTCGGCCAGGTTCTCGCGCACATCATCAAAAACCGCATACAGTTCGCTCTGCACATATTTCGGTCCGCGGAAGCACTCAACCTCATTCATATCCTTCGCCTCTCGGTGTGACACAGACATGTCAGCCTCGAACGCAACTCCATACACAAGGCCTCCAAGCCCTGTCACTTTTTCTGCCAAATAAGGGAAAATGCCTCCGGAAGCGCTTCTGGCCACATATTCACCGCAGCGTCCCCCAAGAACGGCAAGCGGTTTCCTTTCCGGCATGGGGGATATGACCGGACAGACTTCCTCACATTTTCCGCATCCGATGCATTTATAAGAATCAGCAAGAGGATAATCAAAACCCTCCCTGTCTTTGCGCATCACGATACACTGCACAGGGCATGCATTTACACAAGCCGTACATCCGCAGCAATCACCCCTTTCCAATATCTCAATCATCGTCTCCCCTTTTTCCTTATAAGCTCCATTATGATTTTCCTCTCATCGCGGCTGCATCCGGCAAACAGCACCGCCATACAGGCACATGCCGCACACAATGCCACGCTGAGCGCAAAACCGGCAAAACCTTCCGGAAGATACCCTACGGCCAAAAACGGCACAATTGCAGCGATGAAAGAGACCGAAACAACGTTAAGCCACACCTCCCTCAAGTATACACGTGCAGGAAAGCCGGTCATTCCGGCAAGCATAATCAGCCTCGCAGCCAGGCAGACCTGCGACACCGCAATTGCGACCACGACTGTTATTTCCGGCATACATCCGGCCCTGAGCAGGATATATGAGACCGGCAGATTAAGAAGCTGAAGACCGCCGACTACAATCTGATAATTCCTTATCCGTCCCGTGGCAAGCATGGCCGTCACCAAAGGGGAAGACAGGGACTCGCTGAGGGCAAACACTAAAAACAGCTTCACAAAAAGAGCGGAATGTTCCGGAACCTCCCTTAGCCACAGTCCCAGCAGATATTCCGCATTGAAGAGCACCGGCAGGGCCAGCACCAGCAGAAGATAAAATGACATCCGCGACGAACGCCTCATAAGGCGGAACATGTAATCATGCTCCCCGGATGCATACGACTTTGTTATCTGGGGATTTACGGCTGTCATGAAATTGGACACAAAGCCCTGTACCGCCCCATTCAGCTGCCAGGCCACTCCCCTTGCAGCATTCACTCCGGGACCGGAAAAGATATTCACAAGTATATTTCCTCCGTGGTCCCGCAATACTCCGGAAGTCACCCCTATAAAGTTCCACCCGGCGAAAGCAAACATTTCCTTTGTCAGTCCAAGGTCGAAGACAAAAGGAGTACGGCATTCTTCAAAATGCCTACGGCACCACACGGTGTATGCAATCCGTACAATAAGAGATGCCAAGGCCATCATGGCAGCATAGAATACAAGGCGGTCAATAGGAGAGGCCATTATAAAGAAGGCTACGGCAAGGCGCAGCAGGCCGTCCAGAATGCCTATGCCGGCATAGGCTTCCATTCTTTCATGCGCCGTAATAAGTGCCATCTGAGGTACGCTAAGCAAATTGACGGCAAACGTAAATATGGAAAAATGCAGCACCATGCGCGCGGCGGAGATGCGTGAAGGGTCTATGGTCATTTTATTTTCTATGAACCACAGTCCGGCAGGCTCCGCAAGCAGCGCCACGGCGAGTGCAATAATAAGCTGGACCGTGACAGACGTATGGTAGACATTGGAAAGCGATGCCATGTCATCTTTTGCAAGTTCAATCGTAACGAAACGCGTAATGGCGGAATTGAGTGCCCCGGATATGACGGTAAACATTGCCACGACACCGCCGACTACGTTATATATCCCATAGTCATTCTCGCCAAGGGAGCCCAGCACCACCCTGGAGGTGTACAGGCTTATCAGCATGAGGAAAAGCATCCTGACATACAGCATCAGGGTATTTCTGGCAATCCGCCTGCTCCTATGTCCTTTGTCGTGCTCCATCGGCATCATCTTAAACAGAAAAGCAAATTTAATATAATATCCTCTAAAATTACGATTTATTTTGGACTTTGTCCACAATCACTCCGCCTCGGCAGAGTCAAAACAAGCTTTGCCTCTGTTCTCAACTTAATCGTTTATTTTAAACTTCGTTTACAATCACTCCGCCTCTTCATAGTGAAAATGAATTTCCCCTCTGCCTTCGACTTAATCGTTTATTTTGGACTTTGTCCACAATCACTCCGTCTCGGCAGAGTCAAAAGCCGGGGTTGCACCAGATGCCAGGTTCTGCATTTTCTTCATTTGAAAAATATTCTTTTGGAAATGTCAAGTAATTTGCTTAATTTAGCCGTAGGTTAAAACACTAAACACTCGACAGATATGGTAAGATACTGTGTAATGTGGAAGTTCAAGTCATCAGATGACAAGACTCCCAAAGAACTCGCTGAAGAAGTTAAGGAGAAATATGAGTCCCTCATGGGACTTGTGCCGGGCCTGCTTAACATTGAAATCGGCATAAACCGCAATGACGGTGCAACATCATACGATGCAGTGATGCTCGCTGATTTTGACAGTTGGGAAGCCCTTGCTTCATATAAGGCTGATGCCATGAGGGACAATGTCATAAAATACGTAAAGACAATCGCCGAAGTCAGAGCCAAGGTTGAATACGAAAGATAGGCTCCCCGGAATTTCCGGACCTTAAAATAGAACAAGGAGGTGCACCGTCAGGTTACACCTCCTTGATTTTTGTCCATACCCCTAAGTACAAGGATTTCGAATCGTGATTACTCTCCGAGAGGCACCTCAAACTCTATTTCGTCAAGGCATACTGAGAAGCCGCTCGCAGAATCTGTCGCCACAAGTCCGGAAACATTGTTCACATCAGCAGTTATCACGACCTTATTTACTGTTCCAAGAGCAGTGAGATCCACCTTGGTCCATTCGGAGCATACGAACTCCTTGCCGTCACGGTAATCACCGAGAGCGAAAACCGTCTTGCCGGTCTCCTTCCCCTGTGCATCATAACCGGTAAAAATGACTTCACAATAGTCACCCGCGGCAAAGCCCTCTGTCGAATATCGGCCGAACTTCATCAGCTGGTACATACATGCGGAATTGTTGACAAATGCGGACAGAATCTTATGTCCCTTGTCTTCACCGAAAGAAAAAGACATGTCATAGTCCTTTACATACTTACTGAAGCAGAATGAGACGAACTTTGCGGTTCCTGCCGCGCCCGGAAGACACTGCTTCCGCATCAGTTCAGGGCAGAGTCAAAAGACTTGGAAAGACAGGCTTGAATATCGGCAGATAATCTTCCGCTGAGCCTTGACGGCATACGGAAAAACTCATGGCGAGAACCTGAGATTTCAGTCGGGCTCACCATGAGAGTCACCCTCTATCGTTTTTCTTCGAGAAACCGTCCCATTTACCCGGCAGGCTATCGTCTACGCCCAACTCAGGGGGCTCGAGTCTGCGCGGCCCGGCCGCTTGGCGACTTGGTTGCTTTTAGTCAGATTCTCTTTTTTATCATCAGGCAGCCGGGACGTTTTTGCCGGCATAGCTTCAATCCGGGAAACAGCTCCGGAGACAAGGTCCCAACCTTTTATCTTGTCACTTTAAATCCAAGACGAATCACCCATTCCCAGGCTATGAAAGAGCCGGCTTGATGATTCCGAAAATGACATACGCTATCACAAGCGTAACAGCCACATTGAATGCCTGTGCAGACAGGAACACTTTGAGCGGAACCCTGTTTTCCCTGCTGAAGATTTCCTTGAACCTGGTCTCAAGTCCTATGCACACGAAGGCAATACTGAACAGGGTGTTCTGAAAGCCTTTGGTGACTTTTCCCACAGCCTTGGCAGTCTCAGGCTCCATGAAGAAGCTGAATACAAGAGAAGCAAGAATAAATCCCACCACGAATTTAGGGAAACGCTCCCATATAAGTCCTGCCGTAGGCTTGGCCTCATCAGTACGTCCCTGATAAGTCCACATGAGCGAAATAATGAATGCAGCAACCCCAAGGAGCACATTCTGGGACGACTTGACTATAATTGCGGTCTGGGCAGCAAGATCTCCGCTCTGTGGAGTATCCGCCAGGGTTCCTGCCGCAGCGACGGCACCGGTTGTGTCGATGGTTCCGCCAAGCCAGGCGCCCGTTACTTCAGGAGAAAGATTCATCAGGTCGGCAAGCCACGGAAGAAGATACATCATCGGAACCGCCACAATAAGCACAAGGGACACGACATAAGAAAGTTTCTTGTTGTCACCCTTTATTACTCCGCATGTGGCGATTGCTGCAGACACTCCGCAAATGGACACCGCACTTGCGAGCATAGTCCCCATCTCAGGATCCACTTTCATCCGACGTCCAATCCAATATGCAAAATACCACACGGAGAACACGACAAGAACAGATTGGGCAAGGCCGTATGCACCGGATTTCATTACATCACCGAACAGTATAGTGGAGCCAAGGCAGATGATACCTATCTTTATATAGAACTCACTGTTCACTGCAGGCTTCATCCATTGCGGAACCCTAAGGAGATTGCTGATTATGAGTCCGAGTATCACTGCAAAGAATACCGATTCAAAGCCGAATTCCTTGACTGCCGGTATATTTGCCAACAGCTGGGCGACAAGAGTAAGAGCAAAAATCACAAGCAGGGCCGGAATGGATGCAAATATGCTCTTGAGCGGCTTGCGCAAGGCAAAAGACGTCATTGTGACAAGAATCAGTACGGCCAGAAGCATATATCCTGCCGCCAGCCAGTCCGCCGGTGAGGACAAGGTCTTTGGCATACGTGGCATAGCTTCCGGAAAAAACGCGGCAAGAGCCAGCACGGCTGCGCCTGCAAAAACTATTATCCAGTCTTCAGAGGCGAATTGGGCCAACCATTTCTTCATGATTAAAGGTTTCAGTACGGTTATACATTAATTGATGCAGGAGCCGTGCATAAAATCAGCACAGCTCCTGCATATTTTATTTCTTATATTTCAGAGTATGCTCTGCAATAAGCTCGGCATCATCAAAATAGTCTATTTTCATTGCCTTCCTCACGTCAGCCAAGGTCTTCGCTGCTTCCACGCGGGCAACCTCGCTGCCTTTCCTGAGGATTTCATATACAAGAGGGATATTCTGCTCGTATTTCGAACGCCTTTCGCGTATAGGCTGCAGGGTGTCCTCCATTATATTGTAGAGGAATTTCTTACAAGTGCCGTCGCCGAGGCCGCCTCTGCGGTAATGCTCTTTCATTTCCTCCAGATTGGCATAATCAGGCAGGAATTTGGCGAAATGGGACGGTTCGCAGAACGCGTCAAGATATGTAAACACCACATTACCTTCGACCTTGCCAGGATCGGTTATCTGAAGATGTCCCGGGTCGGTGAACATGCTGTTGACTTTCTTCTTTATTTCCTTTGACGTATCAGAAAGGTATATGCAATTGCCAAGCGACTTGCTCATCTTGGCCTTTCCGTCTGTACCGGGAAGACGGCAGCATGCCTGATTCTCCGGCAGAAGCATCTGCGGAGTGACGAGAGTCTCCCCATATACAGCATTGAACTTGTGCACAATCTCCCTTGTCTGCTCTATCATCGGAGCCTGGTCATCGCCTACGGGCACAGTAGTGGCACGGAAGGCGGTAATATCGGATGCCTGGCTTATCGGATAGGTGAAGAAACCTACCGGAATGCCTTTTCTGGCCTGCTGAGAATCATCATCACCTTCGGAAAATCCGCGCATCTGTATCTCGGACTTCACCGTCGGATTGCGCTGGAGCCTCTGAACTGTCACAAGATTCATGTAATAGAAAGCAAGTTCGCACAACTCCGGCACCTGGGACTGTATGAATATCGTTACTTTCTCCGGATCAAGTCCGCACGAAAGATAGTCAAGGGCAACTTCTATGATGTTCTGGCGTATCTTTTCCGGATTGTCAGCATTGTCCGTAAGAGCCTGAGCATCGGCTATCATTATGAAAATTTTTTCAAATTCTCCTGAGTTCTGGAGTTCCACTCTCCTTTTGAGCGAGCCTACATAGTGGCCAAGATGAAGTCTGCCTGTAGGGCGGTCGCCTGTCAATATAATCTTTCCCATATCAATTAATTATAATTGCTTTCATTTATGTCCGCCATTGCATCCGGGCCGCTCCGAGGCAAAGCATCCAAGTGTCCCCATGGCGCATATTCAGGCAAATATACACAATTGTCCGACAAAACACAATTTTAGACAGCAGAGCCAAGAGTTTATATTTCCCCGGCAATTTTTCTTCAAGTCCGCCCCAAGTCTGCAATGTTCCGGATTTCCCCAAGCTGCAAAAACACGCAATACACTATCAATTAACATATTGACATTCCATGCCGTTCCAGGTCTCACACCGCACAGGCATACTTGGAAGAGTTTGTATTTGTAACACATTATCAGTCAACATATTGTTTTTTCGCACCGTAGCAGGTCTCACACTACAAAGATAGGCATGGAACATCTTGGATTTTATTACACACTATCAGTCAGCACATTGACATTTCGTACCGTTCCAGGTCTCACACTACAAAAGCAGACCTGGAACGTCCGGGAGTCAAAATTGGGATATAGTCAAAAACAAGATTTGAAAGCCTGCACCTCTTGGCAATGGCAACAAAGAGATGATCGGAGAGCAATTTCTCAGACATCCCCATGAAGCGCAAGTTGCTGATTCTAAGCAACTTCCTGCTATTCGCTGCCCCATTTTTGGGGCAGCGAATAGCAGGAAACAATTGATTTACAGCAGATTGCATACCACGCATTTTTGGGCAGCAGGTTTTCGATTGCGGCCGTCATGACTGAATGCTTAGGCACAAGTATGCACCTGCAGATATTTGGCATCATTCCTCAAAAATTGAAAAACTTATACAGAGAGGCCGATAACTTGACACAAACACTTTCATTAAGAAATTAACGAATTTTACGATGAGCATCCTATTTTACCAACCAAAAATGTCACAAAATGAAAAACAACCGATTTTTAGACAGGGTGAACATTTGGGCTATAATGAATTGATTTTCATTTTTTTGTAGAAATCTTCATTGATATGCTTTTTCTGATTTGGTTTCACTCTGGCCGGCTATTATATCTGAAAGAAGTTGACCCAGACAATTGGGAAATTCCAGGTCGTTTGGGCCTCCAGGCGTTCCAGGTCTGCGTTTTAAGTGTGACACCTGGAACGCCCTTAAATTATAACATATTAACTAACAATGCATTACAAAATCACACCGTTCCAGGTCCTCCAC
>CAMWUW010000099.1 GCA_947177525.1 uncultured Bacteroidales bacterium
CACAGGAAGTATGTCCGGTATGCAACGGTACAGGAAAGATATCTTCAAGTGTCGTCATTGATGAAGCCATTGAGAGGAGATTGTCCTACTACGTGAATGAGAAAGGCATCACGAGCCTGCGGCTCAAGGTAAGTCCGATTCTTGGAGCCTACCTTTCAAAGGGCCTGTTCAAATCCATTCTCGGAAAATGGAAAAAGAAGTACAGATGTAAGATAGAACTTGATGAAATCACAGATTTCACCGTTCTGCAAAATGAATTCTACAATGAAAAAGGTGACAAGCTTGATTAGCTTGTCACCTTTTTTCGGCTCGCCTGCAAACATTGCCATCTGCCCGTGAGCACGGCCTCCCCAATCCCCGTGGAGCGCAACTCTCTGCAAATCATTGCATTCCTAATATTCGCCGCCCCGCTTTTGAGGCAGAAGCCTGTGCAGCCAGGATTCAGTCGCATTCTGAATCTTCCTCAGGCACCATGTTCTCCGAATATTTGCGCCACTTTTCAATAAGAGCTGCCATGTCTGCCGGGAGAGCAGAATCAAAACGCACGGTTTCGCCAGTCCTCGGATGGACAAATCCCAACGTCTTTGCATGCAGAGCCTGCCTTGGCAGAAGCTTGAAGCAATTTGTTATGAACTGCCTGTATTTGGCATAGACAGTGCCTTTGCGTATCTCCGAGCCGTCATAGCGTGAATCATTGAAAAGAGGATGCCCGATATAGTTGAAATGGACACGTATCTGATGTGTGCGCCCTGTCTCAAGGCGGCATTCCACGACAGTCACATAGCCGAAGCGTTCCAGGACACGGAAATGTGTCACGGCATGCTTTCCGTGGTCACCCTCCGGAAAGACCTTGAAACGCATCCTGTCATTGGGGTCACGTCCGATATTTCCTGTAATGGTGCCTTCGTCTTCCTTTATGTTTCCCCAGACTATGGCAACATAACGGCGTTCAATCGAGTGAACAAAAAACTGTTTGGCAAGATTGAGCTGGGCCTCATCATTCTTTGCAACCACCAGCAGTCCGGATGTATCTTTGTCAATGCGGTGGACAAGCACTCCCATGCGCTCGTCTGCCGCATCCGGCCCCTGCGAAAGACCGAGATGATGGGCAAGGGCATTAATAAGCGTCCCTGAAAAATGGCCGTGCCCAGGATGAACGACCATTCCTGCCTCCTTGTTGAGCACAAGCACATCATCATCCTCATAGACTATATCCAGAGGTATGTTCTCAGGCAGGATTTCCATGCCGCGCCTGCGGTAAGGCATGACAAATGTCACGACATCACCGGGACGCACGATATAGTTGGCCTTCACAACCTTGTCGTTGACACGTATATAGTCCGCCTTTATCGCAAGCTGGATACGGTGTCTGGACGTGTACTCCATGTGTGTGGAAAGATATTTGTCCACACGCATCGGAGCCTGTCCCTTGTCAATGTCAAAGCGGTAATGCTCAAACATTTCCTGCTCTTCATCCTCGTATGCCACCTCGTCACCGGCCTGCGCGGAATCAAAATCCTCTATAGGTTCTTCATCAAATTCAAAGAATCTGTCCTTCATGTTCTGCTACTTGAGATACAATGTTACATCTGTGCCAAGACCGACAGGATATTCCGACGGAGCCGGACTTTGCTTATAGACAACGGCCGAGAGCGAGTCTTCATAAGTCTTTATGCGCGAGCTGAAATTCAATGAACGCACATTGAGATAATGGTCATGCAAGATTTCCGAGGCCGACTGTGCAGTCTCACCAGTAAGATCAGGTATAATGGTCTTGTTGTCAGACGGGCCGAGGCCGATGACAAGGTCAATCGCTGATTCTGCGGGCACAAGGCTGCCGGGCGCCACAGGACGTCCGCCCTGAAGCTGGCTCAGCACATTGTTTGTGGCCATGTCATGCTTATAGATAAGCCTTCCGGGCACAAGTCCCCGCGTCCTGAGCTCTGAAGCCGCCTGTCTTGCAGAATATCCGACAAGATTAGGCATCGCCACCTTTTTCGGATTGACGGCGTTGACCGTAAGGAGTATCCTGCGGCCCTCCTTCACCTTGGCACCGGCCTCAGGATTATGTGAACGGACAGTTCCGCGGTTTCGCTTCGAATATACAGAATCCACAACCTCGACACGCATTCCTGCAGCAGACGCGGCATTCCTGGCCTCTGCCACAGTCATGCCGCGCAAATCAGGAACGGTGATTTCTTCATTATGCCTCGTGCCGACATTCAGGCCTATCATGGCGCCGGCAACAAGCACGGCAAGTATAAGAAGCGCAAGCATGAGATTGCGCACAAACCAATTTTTCAACAATTTCATTTCTTTATGAGACTTTTATCAGTTCGTAAGAACGGCATCCGAGTCCTATTGCCTCCCCATATTCGACACCGGCCTCCCAATTGGTGTCAGGATGCACGAGACGGAACTTGTCCTCCCCTGCATGATGCCCGCTGCAGGCATGTCCGCAGGCTCCGTCCCTGTCTGAGATCACATTGCCGGTCAGTCCCGGAGCAGCCTTGACAAGGTCTGCACATGCGCAATCAAGGGCCACAGGGTCAAAAGATGCGGCAATTCCAAGGTCAGGCACAATGGCCGCGTCATTATGATTCCAGCAGTCACAGTTCGGAGACACATTCATTATGAAGCTTATATGGAAAGACGGTTTTCCTTTCACCACAGCAAGGGCATACTCTGCAATTTTACGGTTAAGGGCTTCTGATGTGTCATAGTCTTTCACAACTGCAGCCGACTTCTGGCACACAGCAACGCACTGTCCACAGCCGACGCATTTCGTATAGTCAATGGAAGCTTTCCCGCCTGAGACAGAAACGGCGTCATGGCGGCAGTATTTCTCGCATATCCGGCACCCGATGCAATTGGACTCGTCAATGCACGGCTGGGAAGACGAATGCAGTTCCAACTTGCCTCCCACGCTTGCAGACCCCATGCCGAGATTCTTAAGCGCACCTCCGAAGCCGCTCTGTTCATGTCCCTTGAAATGGTTCATGGAAATCACGATATCCGCATCGGCGATTGCTGCTCCTATCTTTGGAGACGGGCAAAGTGCGCCTCCGCACGGAATCTCACGATAATCAGTTCCTTTCAGGCCGTCAGCTATGATGACATCGGCATGTGCACCGATTCTGTTGAATCCGTTCTCCATTGCGGCATCCAGATGATCCACGGCATTTGAACGTCCTCCGGAATAAAGCGTATTGGAATCGGTAAGGAAGGGTTTTCCTCCAAGTGAGCGGATGACATCTATAATCCTTGCCGCATAGTTGGGACGTATATATGCAAGATTGCCCGGCTCGCCGAAATGAATTTTCACGGCAGTAAATTTCCCGCTGAAATCAATGTCTGCAATTCCCGCCCTGCGTACAAGATGTTCCAATTTAGTCAGCATGTCCCTGCCGGGAACAGTCCTGAGGTCTGTAAAAAAAACTTTTGACTTTTCCATATACCTACATTATCTGTGCACTTCTGAATATTACCCGGAAAAGGCCCTCACCCAAAAGCACGACGCCTATTATTATAATTATAGCACCTGTTATCCTATTGATCCACAATATAGTGCGCATCTTGAAGTTTTTACGGAACATGCTCAGCAGCCCTGTGACGCAGAACCAGTAGAAAGTGCATCCTGCACTTACGGAAAGAATTACCGGAGTAATCTGCCAGTCATGCGGAGTATTTCCGGACAAGCCGAAGAAAGCGAAGAGAGTCAGCATGACAAATATGGCTCCGGGATTGGAAAATCCCATGATCATAGCCTGTGCAAAATCCTTTACGGACACTGCCTGCGTGCCGTCAGATTTCATTTTTCTGAAAGGATCGGAAAATGTCATCGAAACTCCGAGCGCCCCGACAATCAGGCCTCCGAGTATCAAGATGAGATTTTCATGCCTGTAGATGAAATCCTGTACAACGGCAAGTGCAAAAATTGCAATGACAGCATATATGGTATCCACGACAACAGCTCCAAGCCCTGTCATGAAACCGGCCTTATGCCCTTTGCTCAGTGATTTCTGCACGACAAGGATTGCTATCGGCCCTATAGGGGCCGAAGCGGCGATGCCGACAATAAAACCTTTGAGCATATCCATCAACATAACTGACATTCTAAATTAAAGCAAACGAACAAAGATAGCAATTTTTTCATAAGCAGTCCGGAATTTATTCCATGAAATCAAAAATACATTTTTATATTTGCGTTTCGCACATGTAGCAGTTAGTTTGTCACAATATGAAAAAAGAAAATATGATGCTGTGGGGACTTGCAGCACTGTCTGCCGCACTGATGTCCCTCCCCTTCCTTGTTCCTCATGCCGGAATGGCCGCCCTCTTCGGACTGGTGCCGCTTCTATGCATGGAAAAGATTGCCTCAGAACTCGGCAAGCGCAATATATGGATCTTCCATTATTCCGCTTTCGTGATGTGGAACGCATTCACGACGTTCTGGGTATGCAATGCAACAATCGGAGGAGGCATATTCGCCATTCTGGCAAACTCCCTGCAGATGTCACTGATATTCGGCCTTTTCCGCTTGAGCAAGAAAAAATTTTCAGGAGCGCTTCCGTACATTTTCCTTGCAGCGGCATGGATTGCCTGGGAGAGGTTCTATTTCGATGCCGAGATTTCATGGCCGTGGCTTGTGCTCGGAAATTCCTTTGCCCGCACGACATGGGCCGTACAATGGTACGAATTTACTGGCTCTCTCGGAGGCTCTTTATGGATATGGACATGCAACCTCCTTCTGTTCGGACTTATGACGAGACTCTCGGACGGGAGCTGGAACCGTCTCAACGCGAAGGCAAGGACGGCGTACATTTTCGGTTATGCAACGATTCTCACCGTTCCCTTCCTGGTGTCATTTGCCATAGGAAAACAATATGAAGACTCCATGCAGCGCGGCAGCCAGCTCCCGGTGGCCATAATCCAGCCGAACATAGACCCTTACAACAAGTTCCAGGCTATGTCCCAGGCAGACCAGACAGCAATGCTTCTGTCACAGATTTCCCGCCTGCAGGATATGCAGCCCGACCTTTTTGCCCATGGGACAGCCGCCGGCAGTTCATCCGCACCTCTGCTGATACTGGCCCCGGAGACTTTCACCAATGACATCACGACAGGGGACTATGAATCAAGCCGGACATGGCGCAGTTTCGTATCCTACCTTTCAGACAAGCCTGGAGTGAATCTGCTTTTCGGAGCATCATCATGGGACCGCATACGCTCATCGGAAGCCCCCTCACATACCGCAAGGCGTCTTGGGGACGGGACATGGATAGAGTCGCACAATTCGGCTCTTATGGTTGACGGAACTGGAAGAACGGAGATTTTCCACAAGAACAAGCTGGTGGTGGCCGTGGAGATGACACCGTACCCTGCGTTTTTCTGCAAGATAGACGACATGCTCGGCGGAGTGATGGGGCGGTGCGTGGGACAGGAAGGAATAAGCCTGCTGCATGTGAATGCCGAGGGCATAGCTCCGCTCCCTGTGGGCTGTGCAATATGCTATGAATCGGTATATGGAGAGTATTATACAGGATATGTCCGCAAAGGTGCACGCGCAATGACCGTGATTACCAATGACGCCTGGTGGGGAGACACTCCGGGCTATGTACAGCACCTGAGCTATTCATGCCTGAGAGCAATTGAGACCAGGCGGGCCATCGCACGCTGTGCAAATACCGGTATATCCGCAATCATAAGTCCTTCAGGCGAAATCATCTGCAGGACCCCGTGGTGGGAGCAGACCGTCCTGACCGGAAGCCTTCCGCTTCGTGACGACATGACTTTCTTCGTGGCCCACGGGGACATAGCCGGAAGGATATGCACTTTCGTTTTCTGTCTTCTGCTTCTCGCGCTTGCCGTGAGGTTCACTACCGGCTGATGATTCCTGCAATCATCAGCCCTATAACAATAACCATAAACTCTGATTTTGCCGCAAAGCTACAATTTATATTACTATTTTCACACTACGGACCGGATTCTTGCGCAGTTTTTCGCTGTCCCCCTCTTCGAGGCGGCAGAGCATTCAAAAACGATCCAATAAGGCTTTACATCGGCACAATGCAGCAGACAAATTTGTTTTTTTGCATTCTAATGCTTATATTTACCTCGGTTTCAGTAAGAGATGTATTTTTAAGTATTATCGTCTATGGACACAATCGACACACCACCTGACAATTACAAATAATTAGTTTATTTAAAACAACGAATTACAACTAATTTTTGTATTATGAAGACGATTTGTAAAAATATTCTTGTCATGCTTTCAGCATGCATTCTTGCTTCATGTAATAAAGAACAAATTGAGTGTCAGACCCCTATCACATCTGATGTAGAAGTTGCTACAAGAGCAGAGGACAGGCGATTCCATTGGAAATGTCCTGCATGTGGATTACTTAATGGTGGGTGGCGCTCTAAATGCATATGTCGTGATGTTGCTGGTGAATATTCCCCGGACATGGCTGATCTTGTTCTACAAATGTGGTTAATGGAGCAAACTGTCATTACTACTATTACTGTACCATCTAATTGGGGCGGCGGAGAACCTGCTCCTGGTTCTATACAGTTGACAGATGTTATATTCACAGCAACTGCTCCTCCTGAGTGGTACGAAACGACTGCCGCACAGAAATATTATGACCAATACATGAACAGTATCCTAATTACAGAAACCTATAAAGAAGCTTTTAATTATGCATGGTATAAAGTTACTCATATACTTTACCCAGGAAAGCACAAGAGTTTCCTTGTAGAATCAGAATACGACAAGTGGATGCTGCGACAAGGTCGCAATTTATCGGGAGACAAAGGACAAGGCCTCAAAGACGGAAGTAAGGCTGCAGTAAAAGCTTTTGCCAACAGATAAAATTCTACAGGTATGAAAAAAATTGCGGTTCTCTTTGCCGTGATTCTGATGGCGTCAGGATGCGGCAGCAGTAAAAAAGTATCTGAGGGACATGACATTGCGGTCAGACTCATTGAAAGCGGCATGTTCAGGATATCAATTGAAGAAACATACAGACAACCAAATTATCAGCCTCAGCCGGAACTCGGGAGCTATATCATATATGACCATGGCAATGTGAACTTCATGCTTAATCCTACCTCACGATTTGCAAGCAAAAACATCAAAACCCGATATTTGAAGAGGGATGCAATCGTGACACCGGTGAAAGGAAGGAGATACGTAATACAATTCAAGACAGAGTCTTATTGGTCAAGAGACGAATATATCGAATTTTCCATAGACCCGTGCAAAAATATCGTCAACGGATCGGTATATAGCTGGAATACGCTCAGTTACAGATTCAAAGGCAAAATTTTGCCTTTGAATTATGATTAGCATCCTTCCCGTTGCAACTGGAAACACATCATCTTCCCGGAGGAGGCCCCATAGGGCCTCTTCCTCCCGGACCTCCCGCCATGCCGCCACGTCCTTTCCCGAAATTGCCGAAGCGGTATGTAAGGGAAAGTATGACATAGCGTCCGAGAGTATTGTTGCGCAGCTCCTGATGATAGTTGGAGGCGTCGGTTATTGAGAGGTTTTTGGACTGGTTCAGGATATCGTATGCCGTCAGCGCATGCAGTCAATTATACACAGGTCCGAGCCCCCGCGAGAGGGGG
>CAMWUW010000100.1 GCA_947177525.1 uncultured Bacteroidales bacterium
GTGCTGTGCAGATTCTCAGGGAACCTTTCGAGAAGACAGCCACAAAAAAGATTCGCCGCTTCAAATACGTGGATGCCGTCGGGGTCTAAAATGGATGCTTCACCGTGGCTGGCCATAATATCCCGCCTTTGCGTGGCCGACTTCAGCTTTAAGAGTCGCTCGGCCACGCAAAGGCCCTAAAACGTGGCTGCAGCAAGAATTAATGTGTGTTTGGAAAAAGCGCATCGACTGCGGAAGCATCCAATTTTAGGATGTTTCTTATTTGGCGGTTGCTTGCTCTATAGTCATAGCACATTTTCCTTGCCGTCTCCAATTTCTGTTCAGGGGTAAGCAGATTCGGATTGCGTATGCCATAATTCTTATGACAAAATGCGGATATTGCACCATACATTTCAGAATCAGTGAGAAATATGTTGTCTGCAATTGATTTCGCGATGTCACTGTAGGATTCGAAATTCTTTGAAAGGAGAGTGAAATAGTGGTGCGCATTCCTGAACAGGTTCTCCGCTTCTGAAATCATACAATAACTTGACGGTATAATAATTCCTTCAAAAACCCTATACCCTTTGGGAAGTTTTATCTTTTTGGATTTGACGATTTGTCTTCTTGTAATTACCGTCATGTCCGAGAACAATGGAACATTACGCATGATATGCCTGAGAAAAGGATTAAAGAATACGGCTCCGGCACCCCATGGATACGAATAGGGAGTACATTGGGGATTTACCACATATCCATTCCTGTTTACATAAACAATCTCATTCCGCAGTGATTTCAGGTCAGTAATCTCCAATACATTCCCGGTAAATTTTGAAAAATCTGCATACTTACGGTTTCTTGTATAAATAAATTGCAGACGCCTTCTGTAGCACTCGAAAAACTCCAGGCATCTGTCCTTGCGTCCGGACAAGATGAAATGAACGTGATTATTCATCAGTTCGAATGTCAATATCCCGACATCAGGAAATTTTGCAGCATTCCATGCCAATATGTTCATTCCTGCCCTGAATTCTTCTTCACATGCAAAAATAATCTTTGATTCTATTCCGGGTGTATAAAGATGCCAATAAGGTCCGCCTCCGGAAAATACTTGTACGCATGACGCCTCTCTCTCCGAGAAAGACATATTCATATCTTTCATATCCATCAACATTTTTAATAATGATTTTCAATATATATGCGTCTTGTCTTGAAAGGGGCGTCAGATACCCCGGCCGGAGCGGCCTGCCATGCCTATACATTACGAGACATTTAGCACGCACTGCAATATACAACTTTAATTCGGCATCTCAAAACTGCCGCATCCCCGGCCACAAAAACATGCCCAAACGTGGCCGACTTCAGCTATGAGTGACTCTCGGCCACGTACATGCCCGAAAATATGGCCGACCCAAAAGGAGTTTCTAACGGATATTTATGTAACTTTGCCATATATGAAATGAAACAAGGAAGAGGGGACAGATGAAAATTATCCACACAAGTGACTGGCATCTTGGCCAGGAATTCTACACATACGACCGGACAGAAGAACATGAGGCATTTCTGTCACAGCTGCGCGACATTGCGGACAGGGAACAGCCGGATGCCCTTGTGATTTGCGGAGACATCTATCATACGGCCACTCCGTCAAACTCTGTCATGAGATTCTTCACGGACTGGCTTGACCGCATAAGGCAGGCCTGTCCGCAAATGCAGATAATCGTAACCGCAGGAAACCATGACAGCAGCTCGCGCCTTGAGATTACCCGTTCACTCTGGGCGCATCTTGGGGTGACAGTCATCGGCAGAATAGAAAAGAAAGGAGACCGGCCAGACATAGACAGAATGCTTGTGCCCATATACGGGAAAGACGGCAGAAAATGCGGCTATGTAATAGCCCTGCCACATATTTTTCCCAACAACTTCCCTCCTTTGGAAGAAGATGCTCCGAGAGAAGGACGCAGAAAGGCATTCATGTCAGCAATCGGCAACAGGATAAGAGAACTGAACAGCGAAGGACTGCCCGTCGTCATGACTGCCCATCTTGCAATTGCAGGCAGTGACATGTCAGGACACGAGACGCAGATAGGAGGACTGGAGTGCACGGCCATGGAAGAAATAGCCGTGCCATACGACTACCTTGCACTCGGACACATTCATTTTCCGCAGACAATCCACGGCGGCAGGGCACGCTACTGCGGTTCTCCTCTGCCTGTCAGCTTCGATGAGCATTACCCGCACAGCGTGTCTTCAGTGATTGTCGAAAAAGACAGGATGCCGCAGATACATACGACAGAGATCACCAATCCATGGCCTGTAAAGACAATTCCCGGCCACAAGTGCAGCTTCAGCGAGGCCATCAGAATCCTCAGGGAATTTCCTGCAGAGGAAAAAGCCTATATAAGAGTCCGGGCCACCCTTGAAGACGTACCTCCGGCCAATGCAATGACCTCGGCCGCAGAAGCACTGGCCGGCAAGAAGGCCAGATTCTGTACATTCAAATGGGACCGTTCCGAAAACCATGCATCGGCAGTCACAGAACACATTGATGCAGACACTATACGGTCCATGTCACCGGTGGAACTCGCCGCAATGTATTACCGCGACAGATTCGGAACCGAAATGGGCACTGCCATGCGAAGCCTTATGGAAGAAACCGTCAGAAACATCAATCAGCAATGAAACTTCTCAAACTGACAATACACAACATCGCATCAATCGAAAATGCAGTCATAGACTTTGCAGAAGGCCCATTGGCAGATGATACGCGATTCCTTATCTGCGGCCCGCTCGGCTCCGGAAAGACAACCATACTTGATGCAATCTGCCTTGCGCTCTACAATACGACCCCAAGGCTGAAAAATGCTTCAAACGAAAGCTATACTGACGTCCGTGACGATTTCAAGACAGCCAGGGATGACGGAAGCGTAAGCATTGACGACCCGCGCATGCTTATGCGCCGCGGAAGCGTAAAGTCAAGTGTGGAACTTGCATTTACAGACAGAAATGACAATCTCCTTACGGCCTCATGGAGCTGCTCCAAGGCACGCGAAAAGGCTGACGGCAAAATACAGGATGTCAGATGGACTCTGTATGATGCGTCAGGAAACGAAATTTCCTCAAAGAAGAGTGAAACCGAAAAAGAAATCATAGCGCGTACCGGACTGACATTCGAGCAGTTCAGCCGCACTACAATGCTTGCCCAGGGCGAATTCACCCGCTTCCTGAAGGCACGCGACTCAGACAAGTCAGACATTCTCGAAAAACTGACAGGCACCGGAATCTACTCCCGCATCAGCATCTCCATACAGAAGACTATGGCCGAAAAAAAGGACATGCTCATGAAAAAGGAAGCCGAAATGAGCGGGATAGAACTCATGCCGGACAGCCTGATCCGTGAAGCGGAAGCCAGAATTGCCGAAAACACAAAGATGCAGGCCATTCTTGCCGAAAAAGAAGCCGGGCTGAAAGAAATTATAGGTATGTCAGAAAAGGAAGCCGAGCTGACTTCCGGACTCAGAAAATGCGGACAGCGCAAAGAAGAGCTTCTGGCAGAATTTCTGCGTCTTTCCTCCGGTCTCGAATTTCTCCGGGAATATGTGAAAAGACAGGAATGCATGCTCGGAAATACGGAAGAATTTATCGGAAAAGAAAAGCCGAAGGCCGGAATATATTCAGATATCGGAAGACTGTCTCTCCTGCTTGCCAATGCGGAAAATGCAGAGAAAGAACGGCTGGAACGGCTGTCTGATGCAGCGAAAGCCAAGGACGCGGCAGAAAAGATGGAAGCCTCTGCAGGTATCATTGCAGAAAGGCTTGCAGAAGCAGTCAAAGCCGATGCTGAAGTCGGGAGGCAGCAGGAAGAAGTTCGCAGAATCCTGGCGGAAATGAACATTGAGGCTTTGCTGGAACAGAAAGAAACTGCTGCTGATTCACTGGACAAGATAAAAGAATATGCCGGCCTCCGCAAAAAATGCCTGAAGGCCAAGGAGGATCATGAAAGGCTTGCCGGACAGGCGGCAAGCAGCAAGCAGCAGCTCGAAGAAGCGGAACACGCAGCAGCAGGACTTGAGAAAGCAGCCGCATCCGCAGCAGAAGCATACCGGCTGCAGGAAAAGATTTATGAGGCCAAGCAGACTGCATGCGGAGACATCATTAAAGAAATTCGTTCAAGGCTCAGGCTTGGAGACACCTGTCCTCTGTGCGGCCAGCATATCTCAAGCCTTGCATGTGATGAGGATTTCGAATCTGTACTTGAGCCTGAAAGACAAAAGAAAGAGGAACTGCGTGATGACTATGAACAGGCCAGGCACAAGGCCGACAAAAACACAGCCTGCATAGCCGAACTGAGAAAAACATACGAAGCCGCACTAAAAATGGCTTCAGATGCCGAAAAGGGATATGAAGACCTGTGCAAGGAACTCACTCTGCATCCGGTACATGCCTCATTGCCCGCAGAAAAAGATATTGACGAAGCACTGCAGCTCGCAGAAGCTACCATAGAAGCAACCAAAAGCACATTGGCAGCAAAGATACAGGAAGCCATTGCAATACAGAAGTCAGCAGACAATTTGCAGATACAGAAAAACCGTTCTTCTGCAGAAGTTCAGAAAGCGGAAGACGAGGCTGAGGCCCTGCGCAGAAAAATCACGGAAAAGACCAATGAAGCTACTTCAATGCTGCAGGCTGCAGAACGTATGGAAAAGGAATATGCCAACGCCCTGTCTGCCGCAGACTCAATCATGGCAGCTGTAAAGACATGGAAAGAAGAGTGGAAGACTTCACCAGCCGCCTTTTTGGAGACACTGACGGAAGATGCCCGGAAATATAATGCGGAATGTGACAACGCAATAAAAATCAGGCATAACCTGAGTCTTACGGATTCTGTATACAATGCCGTCTTGTCGTGCAGGAAGCAGATCCTGGCACTTTATCCGCAATGGCAGGACTGCACAATTCCGGCTCCGTGCAAGGCAGAAGGGCTTACGGAAAAATGGAACACCCTCTATGCGGACGCAAAATCATTGTCCGACCATAAAAGACTGGCAGAAGATGAACTTTCGGCTTTGCGCGCCAAAGCTGAATCCAAAGGCATAGCCGATATGGCAAAAGCCGCAGGGGAGGCTTATGCAGAACTTGAAGAAACACGGAGGGAATACGAAAGATGCAGCATCGGAATAGGTGCTGACAAAGAAAAAATAGCCAACGACCTCATATTGAGGAGCCGGCTGGGCAAACTGGCAGAAGAGACCGAAAAGGCAAGAGAAGAGTACGTGCAATGGCACAGGCTCTACGACATTTTCGGCAGCAGCGACGGAAAGAAATTCAGGAATATAGCCCAGAGCTATGTGCTTCGCCAGCTTCTTGCCGGAGCAAATGTCTACCTTAGGCAGCTGACCGGGCGATATGAACTGGAAGGACAGCCGGGCTCGCTTACAATACTGCTCAAAGACAAGGAGGCAGGGGGAGTGCTTCGTCCGACATCAACCATTTCCGGAGGAGAGAGCTTCCTTACGTCTCTTGCCCTGGCACTCGGCCTGTCATCACTAAGCAACAGGAGCATGTCCATGGACATCCTTTTCATTGACGAAGGATTCGGCACGCTTGACAGCACATACCTCGGAACCGTAATGGACGCACTTGAACAACTGCATCAGATGGGAGGGCGCAAAATAGGAATAATCAGCCATGTAGAAAGCCTGAAGGAACGTCTGACAACACAGATTCAAGTAATGCGTGTAAACAGTACCCTCAGCCGCATCGAAGTAAAAAACATATTATAAAATGGAGAAAATCATAATAAGACCTGCCTCAAAGGAAGATGCCCCCTTTATCGCAGTATGCGTTACGGCAGCCATGGGCGTTGAACCTGGCACTGAAGAAGAGGCAGCCTTGCTTGCCGTCATGAAAGAACTTTGCGCCATGGAAGAAAGCCTTTACAGCTACAGGCATGCGGACATAGCTGCAGACCCGGCAACATTGAGCCCGGCAGGCTGCCTCATAAGCTACGACGGAGGACTTTACAAGGATTTGCGAGAAAAGACATTTGCATACGCAGCAGAAAGACTCGGCAAAAGCATCGGCAGCACGGACATGGAGACAGGACCTGGGGAATTCTATCTGGACTCCCTGTCAGTCAGCCCCGAATTCAGAGGAGCAAAGACAGGACGCAAACTGATTCTCAATGCAATAAGAAAAGGGCAGGAAGCAGGATTCAGGGAGATATCTCTGATTGTGGATAAGGAAAAGCCCGGGCTGCAGGCATATTACGCAGCCACAGGCTTTGTACCTAAAGGTGAGATCACATTTTTCGGACATCCGTACATAAGGATGGTCCACTCAATACTCGCTCCAGCTTCTGACAGCAATGTCATCGACACTCATTGAGCAGAATGCGTTTATAAAGGCTGATGCCAGGCGTGCATTCGTTATCAGAGGAATATTCAGATCGATGGCTGCACGCCTGATCCGGTAGCCGTTGTCAAGCTCTCCGGCCGTGAGATTCTTCGGAATATTCACAACCATCTCTATTTCCTTGTCGTGCAGCAGGTCAAGGGCCTGCGGTTTTCCCGGTTCGTCCGGCCAATACACCAATGTGTTCTCAACTCCGTAAGAAGTAAGGAATCTTGATGTTCCTCCTGTCGCAAACAGCCTGTATCCTTTTTCAACAAGCAACTTCGCGGCATTGAGCATATCTGCTTTCTGCTTAGGATTTCCTGTAGACAACAGTATGTTTTTCTGCGGTATACGGTATCCTACCGAAAGCATTGCCTTAAGCACTGCACACGGCGTGTCCTCTCCGATGCAGCCGACTTCACCGGTAGACGCCATGTCCACCCCGAGCACAGGATCCGCATTCTGGAGACGGTTGAAAGAGAACTGGCTCGCCTTGATTCCGACATAGTCAAGGTCGAAAAGACTCCTGTCCGGCTTCTCTGCCTCAATTCCGAGCATCACCTTTGTGGCAAGTTCAATAAAGTTTATTTTCAGGACCTTGCTCACAAAAGGAAAAGAACGGGACGCCCTGAGATTGCACTCAATCACCTTAATGTCATTGTTCCTTGCAAGAAACTGTATGTTGAAAGGCCCTGAAATCTCCAGTTCCTTGGCAATCTGGCGCGAAATCTTCTTGATTCGCCTCATGGTCTCCACATAGAGCTTCTGCGGAGGGAACTGGATTGTAGCGTCTCCGGAATGCACCCCGGCAAACTCAATGTGCTCGCTTATGGCATAGGCCAGTATTTCCCCGTCCCTGGCCACGGCGTCCATCTCCACTTCCTTGGCATGCTCTATGAACTGGCTCACCACAACAGGATGCTGTTTGGAAACATCCGCAGCCAGCTTCAGGAAACGCTCAAGCTCTTCATGATTGGAGCATACGTTCATGGCAGCACCGCTAAGCACGTATGAAGGACGCACCAGTACAGGAAAGCCAACCTCGGCCACAAAAGAGCCGATATCTTCCATAGACGTCAATGCCCTCCACTTGGGCTGGTCGACACCGATACGGTCCAGCATTGCAGAGAATTTGTCGCGGTCCTCCGCATTG
>CAMWUW010000101.1 GCA_947177525.1 uncultured Bacteroidales bacterium
CTGCACAGCACTTACCTGTGACGCTTTCTTGACATTCTTGTTCACGAAATTGAGCACCTGCGCCCTGTACTCTTCTATCTTTTTCAGGAATTCCTCCTCCCCTTCCTTGTTCCAGTCTATTGTGTCCTCATTGAAATTCACAAGAGCTACAAGCTTGCCGCCCCGTGACACAATTATTGACTCATTTACATTTTCAATGCTGTTTATCACCTGCTCGATTTCCTCCGGGTAGACATTTTCGCCTGAGGCACTCAGAATCATATTGCTTAGGCGTCCCCTGATTGAGAAACGTCCTTTTTCATCAATTGCGGCAAGGTCATTTGTCCTGAACCATCCGTCCTCCGTGAAAGCCTCCCTGGTCCTCTTCGGGTCTTTGTAATAGCCGACCATCACATTCGGGCCTTTCGCTATTATTTCTCCCTCCCCTGTCTCCGGATTCACATTATGCAGCCTAAGCTCGACATTCTTGACCGGCACGCCGATTGACCCTGCCTCGCGTCCTTTCCCGAGGGCGTAGCTGAGAAGCGGAGAAGTTTCTGTCAGACCGTAGCCTATCGCGTAAGGGAAACCTGCCTTCAAAAGGAAACGCTCTACCTCAATGTCAAGCTTGGCCCCTCCTATTCCGAAGAAAGTAATCTTTCCGCCGAACGTCTTCTTCAGCTTGCTTCCGATAATCCGGCACATCAAAGTATTCATATTCTGTTCCATCCATGACAGTACCTTGCTTTTGCGGATTGTCGGGACAATGCTGTTGCGGTATATCTTCTCGATGATAAGAGGAACGGAAAGCATCGTTGTCGGCCGCACCTCCTTCATTGCCCGCAGCAGCACGGACGGCACAGGTGCCTTGGAAAGATATGAAACACTCGCTCCCACCATCATCGGATACAGCATACCCAAAGTGAGTTCAAGCGTATGCGCCATCGGAAGTATAGACAGCCATCTGTCGCTTCCATTTCTCGGACATGCGTCATAGCATGCATGCACGCAGGAAGTCAGATTCCTGTGGCTGAGCACCACTCCTTTGGCGTTGCCTGTTGTCCCTGAGGTGTATATGATTGTGGCTATATCGTTAGGAGAAGGGTCGGACACTCTTGCGCTGCAAGTGAACCTTGCCTCATCCGCACGGATTTCCTCGAACGTCTCAATGTCAATGACAAGCGTAAGCCTCTCCATGCTTTCCCTGCTGACATTCTGCAAAAGTTTCCTTGACACGAAAAGCACTTTGGACTCCGAATGATTAAGGATATTGGTTACTTCGTTGGCAGAAGATTCCGGCAGAATCGGGATTGATATCCTTCCGTATGGCACAGTTGCGAAAAACGCTATGGCCCAGTTGGACATGTTCTGCGACAGTATAGCGACCTTATCAGATGCACAGATGCCGTATTGGCTCATTTTCCATGACAGTTCCGCGCATTTCTGCCTGAATTCAGAGTAAGTGTACACCGGTCCTCCGTCAAGAGTTCTGGATATGATGTTGGCTGAATATGACGATGTTGCATAATCATATAATTTTGCGAGGGTATCTATATGTGATTCCCAGAATGCGCTCCGTTTTTTTAATATGTTCATTGCTTCCGTATGATTTAATAATGGCCCATCATGGCATTCAGTCAGCGTCAGTATGCCTTTTTGCAAAGCCATGGCATTTATTTCCCGTTGCAAAGGTATGGCGTCCTGACAAGTGAAATAAGACACAGAAAGGATAATGAATGTTCCAAAACAGACATTTTATCCAAAAAAGCACTAAATTTGAGGCTTTGGATTTAAAATTATGTAATTTCAGACATTATGGAATATAAAAATCTTATTTCCGCATTTGGCCGTACATATCTCAAAGGAAACGTCAGGCAAGTCTGGGTAGACAGGAAATTCTGCATGCTCGACAATCTTGAACAAGGGGAAGGAATGCCTGACCATTGCCATGCAGAACCGATACGCTACCCTGTCAGAATCACCATGAGTTTCTGCATATACTGCAAGGAAGGGCGCATCTCGGCAAGAGTGCAGCAGAAGGAATATAATGTGGCTCCTGGAGGCCTGCTTGTCATATTTGCAGGCCAGATACTTGAATACACATCACTCACCGAAGACTGCAGGGTCATATTTTTTGCGATTGACTCCGACTATATAATGTCTGAACTGCGGAACAGGTACGGCAAGTCATTCCGCAACTGGCTCCTGAGGAGTAAAGTGCCGATGATGCTCCGTCCGTCCCGGGAAGATGCAGATAACTTTGAGCAGCTATGCAGATGCATCAAATTCATAGTCAGGCAATATGACAAAGAATTCAATAACGGCATACTTTCCGGTTTTACGGCAATTATAGGCAATCTTCTCATAAACTGGAGTTCAGCAGGAGACAACGCTGCCGGTGAGGAATATTCCAATGCAGAAAAGGTGATGTCCCGCTTCCAGTCAGACGTATACAGTTTCTCCTCCCGTTTCCGTACCGTTGAATACTATGCCCGCCGCCAGAATCTTTCGGCAAGGCATTTCTCCCGCCTCGTCAAGGAAGCATCCGGCAGAAAGCCCCTTGACATAATAAAGGAATACGTCATACTTGAAGCAAAGAGCCTCCTTGCCTCAGAGAAATACAGTGTACACGAGACCGCTGAAAAACTCGGCTTCCAGAACGACTCATTCTTCAACCGGTATTTCCGCAACGCCACAGGAGTAACTCCCGGGGAATTCATCAAGCAATGCTAAGCTTTAGTACTGAGGCGGCCAACAGGCTGATATTATGCACCGATGTATCCACCCGGGACCGCATTTCCATGGACACAGCACAAATATCCACCATTGTGTCCACCCATAGGACACTCATAATGAGAAGCAAGCCCAACCATCACTTCTTCTAAAACATTATGGGAAAATGTCTCGTCGATGGTCAGCCATTTTGCCACAGCCAGTGATATCAGGCTATCATCGGTGTAACTGCTTCTGGGAGAGACCAATCCGCTCAGAAACCGTGAAATGCACATCTCCAATATTCAAAGTCTCACTCCAAAGTCTCAAAATGACACTTTGAATTGTACTTTAGAAGAGATGGCCGTCCTAAAGTATCTCCATATCAAATCCTGAAGCCAAACAGGAAGACATTGCCAAGCATATTGTACAGTTAAGAGGATGACACCTGCATTGATTGAAAGAGGCCTTCTTCAAAGAGAGAACGGCAAGCGAAACGGAAAATGGATCGTTAAGATCTAATATTCTTCTTGAATTCACAGAGCGTCAGCAGCCAAGAGGTTGGATTGACAGCTCCCGGACGGAAGACTTGCTCAAAGGTTATCACATAGAAGAAAGAACAGCCACTGGGCTGAGTTCAATAAGCAGCGATGCCAGGAATTAAAAATCCGCGGTCTTATGACCCCGGCCGACAGAAATGTACTTGGTTGTGCTATTTTTTCGCTGTAAATGTGTACGTGATTGTACATCCTTGTGCCACTGATAGCAGGATAAATATCCTGACCACCTGAAATTTCGGCCATGGGCATCCTTTCGAGGGTGCCTATGGTAATTTTAGATTCTGCAAGACTTGCAGAGATTTCTTACTTAAATCAGCTCGCCTTACCTTTGCACTGTCAATTGATTAACGTTCCTGTCGTCCAACGGATAGGACACTAGCCTACGAAGCTTGGAATTGAGGTTCGAGTCCTCACAGGAACACAAAATGGAGTTTTGGCAGATATGGTATATGCGCAGGACTGAAAATCCTGAGAACGTGGTTCGAGTCCACGAGACTCCACGACATGGTGGTGATAGCTCAGCTGGAAGAGCGCTGGAATGTGGCTCCAGAGGTCATGGGTTCGAATCCCTTTCATCACACAAATACATTATGGAAGCGTGGGTGAGCGGCTTAAACCACCTCCCTGCTAAGGAGGCACTCCCGCTTCGGGGGTCGAAAGTTCGAATCTTTCCGTTTCCGCAAAAAAAAATTATATATCTTTGCACCCGCAAAAACAGAAACACAGTATTCATGATACGCAACAATAACATATTCTGTAATCAGCGCTGTCACAGTCGACATAGTGCTGGTTTTGCCGTATCTGGATCTGTATGCCGAAATTCATTCCATCGATTTAGTCGCGGCAACCGATAGTCCCCCAGCTGGGGATCTCTCTGCGGCCTTGCAGTTCTCAAGGCACAATCCCTATCATTCACGCAGCATAGCTGCAAATACAAGACTAAGCAATGGAAACAATAGAAGTGGCACTTCCGACTGGAGGTGGCATAATGATGGACGAAGATGCGGCATCAATCATCGCCCAAATCAAATCACTCCTCGGGCAACTCAGGATCAAAGGAATTACTGACAAGGAGATAGATTCATTACTCACCCAGCAACAGAAGCCAGGAAGGGTTTACATAAACACTAAAGGAATGCTTGTACTCCCTGATGCAGGCGGAGTACAGATAAGACTTAACCCTATGGAGAGGACTCTTTATATCTTTTTTCTGAGATATCCTGATGGAATCAATGCAGATGAGCTCTGGAGATACTGGGATGAATTTTGCGACATTTATGGTTCGCAGACGGTGTATGATGACATGACTCTCATCGAAGATGCAGTGGAAGGCATTTGCGATGAGGATAAGGTTACATGGTACACCAACGTCTCCAGGATCAAGAGGAAGATTACTGACAAGGTCGGAAAGAGAGCCGCAGAGCAGTATATCATCAGAAGAGGAGAAGACGGACTTTACAGAATCTCTGCTAAACAGGTACAAGAAAACCTTGCAAATGTTTAGGTTTTGTACATTGAAAGTCTGACTTTGTCTTCAGACTCAGTGAAATGTATAACAACTTCATATTTTTGATTTAACTATTACTGACACAGGGGATTTGACGACGAAAACACTGACAGACAGGGCATGGGAGCAGCTGCAGGACAGTAAGACTGAATTTGAGCAGGATGGACATTTGGCGTAATGCAATAGCTATAATAAATTGATTTTCATATTTTTGTGGAGATTTTCATTGATATGCTTTTTCTGATTGGGTTTCACTCCGTCCGGCGACTATCTTTAAAAGAAATTGACCCAGGCAATTGTGAAATTCCAGGTCGTTTTGGCCGCCTCCACCGTTCCAGGTCTGCGTTTTAAGTGTGACACCTGGAACGCTCTTAAATTATAATATATTAATTATCAATATCTTATAAAATCGCACCGTTCCAGGTCCTCCACACAGGTTGCAGACCTGGAACGCCTGCATACATAAATCTGTACCGAAAAGTGCCAGCTGCTTTGCCTAAACAAAAGAACCCAACGTAAAATTCCGGTTGATTTGTCATTTTGCGGCTCATCACGAGCTCAAAGCATGCTGTGCAAGCACCTTCGGAGCAACATGCTTTGAGCAGCCGGCCGGCGTATTTGCCAACTGCGGTGTCATGCACGACACTAATATCTTGGCAAACCTGAAGACAAAAAACGGGGCAAGGCAAAATCACGGGTGCTTTTCATTTTGTGCGGCACCCGGCACCAACAATCTCGTGGTGCGCAATCAATTGTAAATCAATCAATTCCCATAATTCGCTACCCCGTTTTGGACTCGCCTTCGAATGTGCAAAGTTTTAAGACAAGGGGACAATGGGCAATTACGTCTGCGCTCTGGCGTAGGCGTGGCTCTTTATTGTTCGAGGTTTTGCATAACCAGAAGGCTATTGAGTTAAGTCTGCGCCTTTTTTAAAAGACACACATATCATGATATGGGGCAATCCGGATGAGAATCCGTGATAGCCCTTTTTGTTTTGCCTTCTGAGGAACTTAACAATCAAAATCATATCACATATGGAACACGCTAGTATTTACAGAATCTTCAGAATGCTCGAAATGCTCGGCAGCAACGTTGACTACACTACCCCGGAACTGACAGAACGACTTGATGTCTGCGAGAGATCCACCTACAGGTACATCGAAACCCTGAAGCTCGCCGGATGTACGATAATCAAGAAAGACAAGAACATCCATAAGCTCGTAAAGATTCCATCAGAAGGAATCAAGCTTGAGGAACTGGTGCTAATCTCCAGCGAAGAGGCTTTCCTTATTCACAGGATGCTCAGAAGCATCGCCGGAGAGTGTCCGCTTGTATATAACCTTGAGCTGAAGCTGGCAGCGATATTCGATGCAATCTGCATAACAGAAATCGTGGGTAACAAGTCGGCTTCAGAGAATATCAAAGAACTGAAGAAGGCAATCAACAACCATGAGCGAGTGGTACTCATGAACTATGAATCCGGCCACACTATGCAGATATCGAACCGAGAGGTTGAACCGTACGCATTCTCGACGAACTATGCAGACCTATATGCCTATGAGATTGCAACAGGAAAGAATAAGATCTTCAAGGTATGCAGGATCGGATGGGTCAAGCCGACTTGTAATCTATGGGAACATGAAGACAAACATGAAGTGATAGCACCTGATTGCTTTAGGATGAATGGGAAAGAGTCGACATCAGTAACTCTCAAGATGACCCTGTTAGCAAAGAACCTTCTCATTGAGGAATACCCGCTATCTTCTCGTGACCTGACTTATGAGGACGGTTATTGGTGGTTAAGAACCAATGTAAAAAGCATGGCCGGAGCAGGTCGTTTCTACCTTGGTTTATCGGATCAGATAGAGATTATTCAATCTCCAGAATTAGTCTCATTTGTCAGAAATCATATCAGGAAAAATCTTGCGAGATTTATCTAAACTGCCTACATTTGTTGAAAATCACTTCGTCAAATGTGGTTTCATCGACATGCGATAAGGAGAAGGACATCCTTGTCGCATGTTTTTTTTGACAAATAGCTGTCAAAACTATCTAAAAGTCCCTGAATTCTGAAATAAATAGGCAGAAAATGACAAATTATGCTTATTTTTGAAGATTATAATAATCATATAGCTAAATACTAGTATTTAAATATACTTATGAGGACGAAAATTGACAGTCCATACACAGCCTCTGTCACAGGTGGCGGTTTCCTGTTTACTGAAACAGGCATCCTCCTTCCGCTTCTCCAGTCAGAAGACAGTGCTAAGCTGCTGAAGGACGAGGCCGTCAACAATAACCTTCTGCAGATCAATGCAGAATCCGCACGCAAAAGAATCATTGCCGAGGTGAGCAAGAGATACAAGGCTATGCCTGCCTCATTCTGGAATGACTACAACCAGATGACCTCTGAAGATCAGATGGTCGCCAATTTCTTCGTGATTCTCAAGACTTACAAGATCATATTCGACTTCCATATCAACGTAGCTCTGAGGAAATGGAATTCCATATCCAAGACCATCGAGAGATATGACGTGATGATGGAGCTTGATGAGATTGCTTCAAGGGACGCCTTCGTGGACTCATGGTCAGACGATACAAAAGCGAAGCTAGCAGGTACTTATCTGACCATCCTCAGAAGAGCAGGAATGCTTGATGAGGACGGACAGCTCAAGGCATTGTACTGCAGCAATCCGGAATACTACATTACGATTGGAGAGCCGTGGTTCCTTGAATCATGCCTTCTTCAGC
>CAMWUW010000102.1 GCA_947177525.1 uncultured Bacteroidales bacterium
TCATACACAGGCTTACTCGAAGTCAGTCGTTGGTGGAAGTCGGGATTATGTCTTCGGAAGAGATTGAGTTTGAAATACTTTCCGATGGTGCAGGGCCGCGCAAGGCTGTTTTTAAAGGCGGCAAGATTGAATATGACGGGGCTTTGTATGACGAGCTCCATTTCGGTGCCCCGACTCTTTCCACCATGTTTGCCGAAGCTTCCTTTACGCTTCATGGAGTCACAATCGGTTCCGGATTCCATTGGGAGAGAAAAGAAAGCCAGACATTTGCCGGTGCCCTGAAGATAATTGCGGACAACGGCAGGCTTACTGCAGTCAATGTGCTTGGGGCAGAGGATTATCTGCTGAGCGTAATATCATCTGAGATGAAGGCTTCTGCCTCATTGGAATTCCTTAAGGCCCATGCCGTAATCTCCCGCTCGTGGCTTATGGCACGGATTTCATCTCCTGGACACGGTTCAGAGACCTCCCTGCCTGCAGGCGTCGTGGATGTGCCGTCTTTGGTGTCGCACCTTGACACTCTCATGAACGGCGGTGCCGGTGAATGCGGAAAAGAAGGCGTGCACGAATATATAAAGTGGTATGACCATGAAGACCATGACAGGTTTGACGTCTGCGCAGATGACCATTGCCAAAGATATCAGGGCCTTTCAAGGGTTCAGGGGGGCAATGTGCGCAAGGCTATAGACGCAACATGGGGACAGACACTCGTCCATGACGGCATGCTGTGCGATGCCAGATTCTCCAAATGCTGCGGTGGACGCATGGAAAGTTTCAGCACATGTTGGGAAGATATTGATTATCCATATCTTCAGCCTCTTGCCGATGCTCCGGGACATGATTGTGGCAAAGGGTGTTTCTGTGACACTTCGGACGAAGCCATTCTCTCACAAGTGCTTAACAACTACGATATGGAGACCGCTGATTTTTACAGATGGACGGAAGAATACGACCGCAGTAAATTGGCCGGACTCATCAGCAGGCGCAGCGGTATATGCATTGGCGAACTGCTGGGGCTGGAGCCGCTTGAACGCGGTGCATCAGGAAGAATCAAAAAATTAAGGATAGTAGGTTCGGTGTCCACTGTTGTTGTAGGCAAGGAATTGGAAATCAGGAAAATCCTTTCCGAGAGCCATCTGAAGAGTTCTGCCTTTGAAGTTACTTTTGACGGAGACAGAGTCGTCCTGGACGGACGTGGATGGGGGCATGGAGTCGGCCTGTGCCAGATTGGTGCGGCTGTCATGGCTTCACGTGGCTATGGATACAAGGAAATTCTCAGCCATTATTATCCCGGGGCTTCATTGGGTGGACAGCTATGAGTATTGAGAAAAAAATATCGCCGTGGGTGTGGATTCCCTCTCTTTATTTTGCGGAAGGGGTTCCATATTTTCTTGTGAACAATATTTCGGTTGTGATGTTCAAGAATATGGGTATGCCCAACGGAATGCTGGCACTGTATACGAGCCTGTTGTATCTGCCTTGGGTAATCAAGCCGTTGTGGAGTCCTTTTGTTGATATAATAAGGAGCAAGCGCTGGTGGATACTGTCCATGCAGGTCCTTATGTCTGCAGCAATGTTGCTGCTGCCGTTTGTCCTTCCCCACGGGGACGGTGCCGGCTTTGCCTCTGCGCCTCTGTTCTATATCACGCTGGGCCTGTTCTGGATAACTGCATTTGCCTCTGCGACACATGACATTGCTGCAGACGGTTTCTATATGCTGGCTCTTGAACATGGTGACCAGTCTGGTTTTGTGGGCATAAGAAGCACATTCTACCGTTTTTCATCAATATTCGGCCAGGGCGTGCTTGTGGCTGCTGCCGGATTGATAGAGACGCGTACATCCGATGTGCACCTGGCATGGAAAATAACATTGTCGGCGTCAGCCCTGATGTTTGCCGTCCTGACTCTTTACCATACGTGGAAACTGCCGCGTCCTGCAGCAGACAGAATGGCCTGCGGCAAAGGGCCATGTGAAATCATTGCGGACTTCGGCAGGACTTTCTCCACATTTTTCAGGAAAAGGCATGTAGCTGCTGCATTGGCCTTCATGCTTCTTTACCGTCTTCCGGAGGCTTTCCTCGTAAAGATGATGAATCCTTTTCTGCTGGACGCTGCTTCGGAAGGCGGACTGGGGCTTCAGACTGAAGAGGTCGGACTGATATACGGAACAATAGGAGTGGCAGCCCTGACGGCGGGCGGAATACTCGGCGGACTTGCCGCTGCCCGCTTCGGGCTCAGGAAGTCCCTTTGGCCTATGGCCCTTAGCCTGACCCTTCCTTGCCTGTCTTTTGTGTTTCTTGCTGCTTTTCTTCCGTCAAGTCTGTGGCTGATAACACTTTGCATTGCCCTGGATCAGTTCGGATATGGCTTTGGCTTCACTGCTTATATGCTGTATCTTATATATTTCTCAGAAGGGGAATTCAAGACGGCACATTATTCGTTGTGTACAGCCTTTATGGCTCTGAGCATGATGCTGCCCGGGATGATTGCAGGATATGCCCAGGAATTGCTCGGATATACCGGGTTCTTTATTATGGTTATGCTGTGCTGTCTTGTGACTGTCTTTGTTACTTTCCTCCTGAAGGTTGAGCCGGAATACGGCAAGAGGAAATGACGTTATGGAAATTTTGATTGTATGAATATGAATAAAATGATGAAAATTGCCGCTGTGTCGGCTATATGCTGTCTTGCCGCTTGTGGAGAAAAATATGAGAAGCCTTCTGAAGGCTCAATGACAGGCTTTGCATTGTCATTTTTCAGAAGTGTCAATGACGGCATGAAGAAAACGGAGAATGTCGTAGTCTCTCCGTATAGTGCGGGAACGGCGTTGTCTATGCTGGCTGAAGGGGCAGACGGTGAGACTGCGGCAGAACTTTATGGGGCCCTCAACGGATGCAATTTCAGAGGAATAGTTCCGGATTGCAATGACTCACTTGTGGTGAAATCTGCAAATTCGTTGTGGATGGATGATGAATTCCGCATCAGGGACAGTTATGTGAATCTGCTCAGGGAATCATACGGGGCTTCTGTATATGCACGTGATTTTTCTTCCGCGAAAACTCCGGACGACATAAACAGCTGGTGTTCGGAGCATACTGAGGGAAAGATAAGCAATATAGTTGACAGGATCAGCCCGGACATGGCGATGATACTCGTGAATGCCCTTTATTTCAATGCCCCATGGCAGAATGCCTTTGATGAGGGACTTACCGCTGAACGCATTTTCCATGGACTCTCAGGCGATGCGGATGTGCCTATGATGACAAGGAAGGGTGATTATTTTTATGCAGAATACAACGGCTGCCAGATGATAAGGATTCCTTATGCTTCCGGAGCATATTCAATGTATGTGGTCCTTCCTCCGTCCGGGATAGATGTGAACGATGTCATGCCTTATCTTGGTGAATCTGTCTATGACGCTGCTATTCAGATGCTTGAAGAGAGGAAAGTCGTATTTTCTTTTCCTAAATACAAGCTTGAGACTTCAATGGTGCTCAACGGGACTCTTGAAAGTATGGGAGTCAGGAAAGCGTTCTCGTCTGCGGCTGATTTCAGCGGTATATCTTCGTCCCGTTCCCTTACTCTTGATATGGTAAGGCAGAAATGCTATATTGAAGTGTCGGAGAAGGGTACTGAGGCTGCTGCCGTAACATCTGTCCAGATAAGGATGACTTCAATCATGCCTGACAAGAAGCCGGCAGTGACAATGACGGTTGACAGACCTTTCCTTTTTTTCATTGTTGATGAGGGTGGAGATGCCGGAATCCTTTTTGCCGGCAAAATTGTAAATATTTAGCATAAAGTATAAATGAACGCAGCCAGGCAGTTGTTTTTTTCTTTGTTTGCGGTCTTGTGCACCTCATTTGCACTCATGGCGGAACCTGCAGTAAAGACAGGAATTGAGGTGCTCCGGGACAGATGCTTTGACGGCCTGGCCGGCAAGCGTGTCGGCCTTGTCACTAATCCGAGCGGGACGGACAGCCGTCTGCGTTCTACAATTGACATTCTGTATGAGGCTCCCGAGGTGGAGCTTGTGGCACTTTTCGGTCCTGAGCACGGTGTGCGCGGCAATGTCCATGCAGGCGGAAAGATCGGTGACTCGGTGGATTCCGCCACTGGACTTCCGGTATATTCGCTCTATGGCGCCACGAGGAAACCTTCTGCGGAAATGCTGGAAGGGCTTGATGTGATGGTCTATGACATTCAGGATGTCGGTGTACGGTCATATACATTCATAAGTACCCTCGGACTCGTCATGGAGGCCTGCGGTGAGGCCGGAATTGAAGTCATGGTACTTGACCGCCCGAATCCTCTGGGAGGCCGGAAGGTTGAGGGATGTTATGTCGAAAGCGGCTTCTATTCCTTTGTCAGCCAGTACAGGATACCTTATATATATGGACTTACTGTCGGTGAACTGGCCATGCTAATCAACGGGGAGGGACTTAATTGCGGCCAGCTGGGAAATCAGGCTCCTGCAAAATGCAGCCTTACGGTTGTTCCTATGGAGGGATGGTGCCGTGATATGCTTTATGAGGACACTGGACTTCCGTGGGTGCTTCCGTCTCCGAACATACCTTGCAAGGATACTCCTATGTATTATGCAGCTTCGGGAATCTGCGGTGAACTTTACGGCTTCATGAACATAGGCATAGGGTATACGCTGCCGTTCCAGGTGTTCGGTGCCACATGGCTTGACCCGGACAGGCTGAAAAAACATCTTGAAAGCTATTGCCTTCCAGGAATCTCTTTCCGGACCATCTGGTACAAGCCTTTTTCCGGAAGTCTCAAGGGACAGCTTGTCAAGGGCCTTCAATTCTTTTTTACAGATTATGAAAATGCCCGTGTCACAGAGACGCAATTTTATGTGATGCAGGCTGTTGCGGAGCTTTATCCTGACAAGAAAGCCTTTTCCGTGATAAGCGGGTACGGATTGTTTGACAAAGTATGCGGCACGGATTATGTAAGGAAGGAATTTGTCAAAAGGTATAGATTTGATGACATTAAGGATTATTGGCGGAAAGATGAGGAGTCTTTCCGTGCCTTGTCGCAGAAATACCTGATTTATTAACATTAAAACTGAATAATATGGGTACATTAAGGACAACAATTGCCATGATTCTGACTGGATTGGCAGTTACGGCTTTTCATGCGGATATTTCTGCTCAGACGAGAAATACAAGAGGAACAGGTTCTTCAACCCAAACAGGACAGCAGGTGTCGCGCAGTTCATCTTCTGCGTCACGTCCGTCTTCCGTATCACGTTCAACTTCAGCGTCACGTTCAACTTCTGCATCACGTTCAACTTCTGCGTCGCGTCCATCTACATCATCGCGTCCTGCGGCAGAGGCACGTCCTGCATCAGGGACATCCGGGACCTCTTCCCGCCGGCCGAGTACTACTGTGGCGCCTACGTCAAGGCCTTCTTCCGCAATTTCGTCATCGTCAGACAGGAACAGCGCACGTCCGTCTTCAGGGCAGCAGCGTCCGTCTGCTTCGCCTTCAGACCGCAGCCGTCCGGCTGCACGTCCTGCAAATCCTTCCGGAAATGTATCTCGTCCTGCCGTGCGTCCGCCAGTTCAGACATCGGGCCCATCTGCACGTCCGTCTGCACCGGCCACAAGGCCTTCCTCTCCTTCTGCTCGCCCTTCTGGACCAAGACCGGGAAGCGGCCGCGGACCGGAATCTGTGGGCAACCGTCCTGCAGTACGTCCTGACAGACCGGCGGCAATACGCCCTGACCGCAGGCCTGAGGTTCACAGGGTACATCCTCGTGACCGTGAATTCATGCACTACAGCAGACCGTCTTATTTCTGGACGTCACACGGACATTGCTACGGACATCGGGTAAGAGTGCTGCCTACGCATGTACACAGGCATGTACACCACGGCATTACTTATTATTGTCATAATGATATATGGTACCGTCCTTACGGTGGATATTATGTTGTATGCAGACCTCCTTTCGGAACAGTGCTTGCCGCAGGTCTCATTGCTGACATGACGTGGACGGCCGTGCACTTCTCATATTACAATACAGTGGCGAATGCATACAGCCGGATAAATGAGAACAATGAATACATCGCACAGCAGAATGAACTGATAGCCAGGAATAATGCTCTGATAGCAGAGCAGAACAAAAAGATTGCCGAGAACAGAAATCTGGCAAGTGAGTCATATAGCCTGGCTGATGAACTCGGGCTTGTGCAGAGCTATGCTGCAGCCGGAACAGATTATTACTATCAGGACGGTGTCTTTTATGTCAAGGATTCAAAGGGAGAATACAAGGTGATTCTGCCTCCTGCAGGCGCTCTTGTTGATTCGCTTCCGGAAGATTATGATATGGTGACTCTCAATGGCAACGAATATTATAAAGTTGACGATACTGTCTACAGAGTGACGATAAGTGAGGGCAAACCTTATTTCGAGGTAATGGGCCAGTTGTATGCATGATTCGGAACGCAGCCTGCAGCATCCTTTTGTTTAAGGACACTGCAGGCTGTTGAATGTTCTTTCGAGGGCAGCCGGGTCTCCGGAGGAATATAGGCTTATGCCGTATCCTTCCGGAACAGGCTTAAGCAGATTTTCTTCCTTCATTACTTCAAGAAGGTGGCTTGCGACGGCAGGGGCCGGGTCAATGATGGTGACATGCCTGCCGGGAACGAGCTGCGAGGCTACTTTCCGGATAGTGTCCGCAAGGAAAGGATAATGCGTGCAGCCGAGTACGATGGTGTCCGCACCTTCTGCAAGAAGCGGCCCAAGACTTCTGCCGACAGTTTCCTCTGCTTCCTTGCCGATGGTTTTCCCGCTTTCCACAAGTTCGACGAAACCCTGGCCCACGTGTTCCACTATACGTATCCCGTCTGCGAATTTTTCCCTGGTATTCTTGTATTTGTCCGCATTGAGCGTGCCGGCTGTGGCCAATACACCGACGGTTCCGGTACGTGTGCACTGGGCGGCAGGTTTGATGGCCGGTTCCATGCCTATGAATCTAATGCCGTATTCCCGTCTCAGGTCTGCAATCGCTGCGGCTGTGGCAGTGTTGCAGGCAACTACTATTATTTCAGCCCCTTTGCTTAGCAGGAACTCTGTTATGTGTCTTGCGCGGTCTATTATATATTCCCTGGATTTTTCTCCGTATGGACAATGTGCATTGTCTGAAAAATATATGTATTGTTCCTGCGGGAGGACTTTGCGTATCTCCCGGAAGACCGAAAGGCCGCCTGCCCCGGAATCAAAAATGCCTATCATATCTTTCCCTGCATAATCAATAAAACTTTTTGCTCCTGTCCGGATACCGTCTGTGGCATCTGTGACAATTCTGTTGCCGTCGCCGGCGTAAGAATGCAAAAATACAAAAAAGTGCCGTAGCCGCTTGAAATATTATGAGTAAAATTACGTAAATAATTTTGTTTGTGCCGTTGCGTCTGCATGTACGGGAAAAAGGAC
>CAMWUW010000103.1 GCA_947177525.1 uncultured Bacteroidales bacterium
TCGGCATACATTCAAATGAATTTGATGTCTGCTCTCGACTTTTGACTATATTTGTAAAATGGAATGTTGCAACGCAGGGTGGTCCTGCATACTTATTATATAGAAACTGACGAAAAAAAAGACATGCCCTCGGGAATTATGCCTGAGGTTGCATGATTAAATAAATAGCATACAAAACCTTTATATAATTATGGAAAAGAAAACACTTTTATTTATGGCTGCCGCTCTTATTGTCTGTGCATGCGCATGCAGTCAGACAGCTGGGCCGGCAATTCCACGTGACAGAAAAATTGAAAGGAAGGTCGAAAGACTCCTAAGGAAGATGACGCTGGAGGAAAAGGTGGGGCAGATGACGCAGATCACTGCAACTGCCATTGCCGACGGACTGGAGATCACGCCGGCAGGTGACTCAATAATGAGGGTTTATAAAGTAGGATCAGTGCTGAATACCCCGGGAGATATTGCCCAATACCCGGAGGACTATGAGAAATTCATTTCGGAACTTCAGAAGATTTCTCTGGAGACCACAGGCATACCTTGCCTGTATGGACTTGACCATATACATGGAACTACTTATGTGGCCGGGGGTACACTCTTCCCTCAGGAGATAAATATTGCAGCATCTTTCAATTGTGTGCATGCATACAATATGGGACGCGTGACGGCATACGACAGCCGTGCGGCAAATGTGCCGTGGACCTTCTCGCCTACAATGGACCTTGGCCGCAATCCTGCATGGCCGAGAATGTGGGAGAGTTTCGGTGAAGACGTGCTGCTGAATTCAAAAATGGCTGTGGCAGAGACGCGCGGACTCCAGGGTGATGACCCGAATTACGTCGGACCGGAAAATATAGCAGCATGTGCCAAGCATTTCATGGGCTATGGTGTTCCGGTGACAGGACAGGACCGCACTCCTGCTTCCATTGCATCTTCTGAGCTGCGTGAGAAGCATTTCGAGCCTTTCCGTGCATGCCTCCGTTCCGGTGCACTTTCCCTTATGGTCAATTCGGCAAGCAACAATGGCATGCCTTTCCATTGTAATGCGGAGTTGCTGACCAAATGGGTCAAGGAAGACCTGAACTGGGACGGAATGATTGTCACTGACTGGGCTGACATTAATAATCTTTTCACAAGGGAGTGCGTGGCTTCTTCCAAGAAGGAGGCCGTCAAGCTGGCGATAAATGCCGGAATAGACATGGCAATGGTTCCGTATGAATGCCAGTTTGCAATTGACCTGAAAGAATTGGTTGAAGAGGGAGAGGTGCCTATGAGCCGTATAGATGACGCTGTCCGCCGCATATTGCGCCTGAAATATCGTCTCGGGCTGTTTGATGCACCTGATACCCATCTTGCAGACTATCCTGAATTTGGTTCTGATGCCCATGCAAGGCTTGCCTATGAGGCGGCCGTTGAGTCGGAAGTCCTGCTGAAGAACAACGGAATACTTCCTTTGAGAAAGGATGTGAAGATTCTTGTGACAGGTCCGAATGCCAATTCCATGAGGACCCTTAACGGAGGATGGTCATATACATGGCAGGGACATGGAGCGTCAATTCCGGCATTCACTGAGAAGTACAATACAATTTACGAAGCAATTGCAGCAAAGTTCGACAATGTGAAATATGTCCCAGGAGTGGAATATGACCTTGCTGGAACAGACTGGAAGCATGATGAGGCAACCGGAATAAGGGAGGCTGTAGCTGCGGCCCGCACATCAGAGGTAATTATTGCATGCGTCGGTGAGAACTCATATTGCGAGACTCCAGGAAACGATGTTGACATGAACCTGTCTGGCAATCAGAAGGCACTTGTAAAGGCCCTTGCAGAGACGGGCCGCCCTATAATACTGATTCTGAATGAGGGGCGTCCACGTATCATCAGTGACATTGAGCATTTGGCAACAGCTGTGGTTGACGTGCTTCTGCCAGGCAATTACGGAGGTGATGCACTTGCGGCACTTCTTTCCGGAGAGGAAAATTTCAGCGGCAAGCTGCCTTTCACTTATCCGAAATACACAAATAAATTTGCTGTCTACGATCATAAGCCCTCTGAGAACCAGGAAACAATGTCCGGTGTATATAATTACAATGCTGTAATGGATGTACAGTGGCCTTTCGGACATGGATTGAGCTATACTTCTTTCCGCTATTCCGACATGAAGGTGTCAAAGACTGAGTTCGGGCCGGAAGATGTACTGAAGGTTTCTGTAGATGTCACAAATGTCGGCAGAACTGCCGGAAAAGAAAGCGTGCTCCTGTTCTCAAGAGATCTTTATGCAAGTTCGATTCCTGACGTGCGCCGTCTGCGTGCTTTTGAGAAAGTGGAGCTTGCACCGGGACAGACGAAAACCGTGGAACTTGAATTGTCTGCAAGGGAACTTGCCTTTGTCGGATATGACGGCAAGTGGAGACTGGAAGAGGGAGACTTCATTCTGTCTGCCGGCAGTGAGACTTGTGCCGTAAAGTGCACAAGTACAATTGTTTGGGATGAGCCTAATGTAATAATGTAAAAAGTACTGGGTTATGAAGATTGCGGTAGCCGGTACCGGATATGTCGGTTTGTCAATGGCCACTTTGCTGGCGAGAAAGCATAGTGTAGTTGCTGTAGATGTCGTGCCGGAGAAAGTGGATATGGTAAACAGAAGGCAGTCTCCCATTCAGGATGACTGCATTGAGGAGTATTTTGCCGTGGCAGACCTTGATCTTACGGCAACACTTGATGCCGGTATGGCCTACCGTGACGCTGAATTTGTCATTATTGCGGCTCCGACAAATTACGACCCTAAAAAGAACTTCTTTGATACGTCTGCAGTGGAAAATGTCATAGATGCAGTCATTGAAGCCAATCCTGAGGCTTTTATGATTGTAAAGTCCACTGTGCCTGTCGGATTTACTGAGGCTGTCCGGGCAAGGACGGGCAGCCGCAATATATTGTTCAGCCCTGAGTTTCTGCGTGAATCCAAGGCTTTGTATGACAACCTGTACCCGAGCAGGATTATTGTCGGGACTGATATGGATGACCCGCGCCTTGTTGATGCTGCCCGCAGATTTGCCGGGCTTCTTCAGGAGGGTGCCCTTAAGCCTGACGTGGACACGCTTCTCATGGGCTTTACGGAGGCTGAGGCCGTCAAATTGTTTGCCAATACCTATCTTGCACTGCGCATAAGCTATTTCAATGAACTTGATACGTATGCAGAGATGAAAGGGCTTGATTCCAGGAAAATAATTGACGGCGTGTGTCTTGACCCGCGCATAGGGGCACATTACAATAATCCTTCTTTCGGTTACGGTGGATATTGCCTTCCGAAAGATACGAAGCAGCTTCTTGCAAACTATGAGGCTGTTCCGCAAAATCTTGTGCGTGCCATTGTGGAAAGCAACCGTACCCGTAAGGACTATATCGCGGACAGAGTCCTTCAGCAGGCCGGATATTATTCATATAGTGACGGGCCGGTATATAGCTCTGAGTTGGAAAAAAAGTGCACAATAGGAGTTTACAGACTTACAATGAAGAGCAATTCTGACAATTTCCGTCAGAGCTCCGTACAAGGGGTGATGAAGCGTGTGAAGGCGAAAGGTGCGGATGTTGTAGTCTATGAGCCTGCGCTTGAGGACGGCTCGACTTTCTACGGCAGCCTTGTCGTAAATGATCTGGGCCGCTTCAAGGAAATGTGTGTGGCAATTATCGCCAACAGGTATGATCCGGTGCTTGATGATGTCAGGGAAAAGGTTTATACCAGAGATATTTTCAACAGGGACTGACGGCAGGGGGTCTCATATTTTGAAATGGAAAAGCTTATGGATACTCATGTAGTTATTATGGCAGGGGGAGTGGGCAGCAGGCTCTGGCCTATGAGCGTCCCGGAAATGCCGAAGCAGTTTGTGGATGTAATGGGGACAGGCAAATCTTTGCTTCAGATGACTGTAGGCCGTTTTACAGGAGTCTGTCCTGCCTGCAATTTTTGGATAGTCACCTCAGAGAAGTATCTTCCGACTGTGTATTCACAGCTTCCGGATGTTCCGCGTGACCAGATTCTTTCTGAGCCTGCAGCAAGGAATACTGCTCCGTGCATTGCCTATGCTGCATGGAAAATCAGTATGAGGCATCCTGATGCCAACGTTGTGGTGGTTCCTTCTGATGCTCTTGTTCTTGATCCGGGCGAGTTCCGTAAGGCTATAAAGACAGCCCTTGACTTTACTGCATGCGGAAACCGGATAGTGACAATTGGAATAAAGCCTTGCCGTGCAGAGACTGGATACGGCTATATTGAGGTGGGGCATGAAACATGGAGACAGGAAGAACGCAGCTGCTGCAATTCCGGTGAAGTAGTACATAATGTGTTGTCCTTTAAGGAAAAGCCATGTCTTGAGGTCGCAGAACAATATTACCGCAGCGGCAGGTTTTTGTGGAATGCAGGTATTTTTGTCTGGACCGTGCGGACTGCAGTGGACTGCATACGGCGCTATACACCTTCTATTGCATCGCTTATGGATGTTATGTCTAAGTCTTTCTATGGCCCGGAGGAGACGGCTGCCGTGGGAAACCTTTTCCCGGAATGTGAGAAAATTTCTATTGACTATGCTGTCATGGAGAAGGCTTCGGGCTGTATTTTTACTGTTCCTGCCGACTTCGGATGGAGCGATCTTGGCACATGGGGCACTTTAAGGACTCTTTTGCCTCAGGATGTGGACGGGAATTCCGTGACCGGGAATGATGTCCGGCTCTTTGGCTGTGAAAGATGCATTGTGCATGCACCAGGTGAAAAACAGGTAATTGTGCAGGGACTTAAAGACTGCATTGTGGCTGAGCATGGAGGGAAATTGCTGGTGTGCAGGCTTGACCATGAACAGAATATGGCTGAATATCTGAAACCTGAAGAGAAAAATCTTCAGCCATGAGTCCCCGGTGAACGGCGGCATCAGATGATCTTCAGTGTGGAGGCAACCATGCCTTCACGAAATTTTAAAAAGAATAATTATGGCGGACAATTATTTGGAGAATAAGTATGAGGCTCTTCAGCTGAGACGGGATAAAGAAAAGAAAGCCCGTCAGGCTGCCTGGAAAAAGCGTATGGACGCTTATCGCAAGAAACTGGAAATGCAGGAAGGCAAAGAGGGCAGGCAAGAATAGGCCGACAAGAGAATCGGGACTGGCATACAAAAGAAAAGTGACCGGAAAACCATTAGGTTCCGGTCACTTTTTATTAATGGTAAGTCAAACTTCCATTTTGCAGATTAGAGCTTAGGACCAGCCTCTACGAGAGACTTGCCAAGGTCGTTTCCTGTGAACTTGTTGAAGTTCTTGATGAAACGTCCGGCGAGATCCTTTGCCTTCTCATCCCACTCGCAAGCGCACTTGTAAGTGTCGCGAGGATCAAGGATGTTGGTGTCAACACCTGGGAGCTCTGTAGGAACCTCGAAGTCGAAGTAAGGAATCTTCTTGGTAGGAGCCTTCTCGATTGAGCCGTCAAGGATGGCGTCAATGATACCGCGGGTGTCACGGATTGAGATACGTTTGCCTGTACCGTTCCATCCTGTGTTCACGAGATATGCCTTGGCGCCGGTTGCCTGCATCCTCTTTACGAGCTCCTCACCGTATTTGGTTGGGTGGAGTGAAAGGAAGGCTGCACCGAAGCAAGCTGAGAATGTAGGAGTAGGCTCGGTGATTCCGCGCTCAGTACCAGCGAGCTTAGCGGTAAATCCTGAAAGGAAGTAGTACTGAGTCTGCTCTGGAGTGAGGATTGAAACCGGAGGAAGAACTCCGAATGCATCTGCAGAGAGGAAAATTACCTGCTGTGCGTGAGGACCCTTTGATACCGGCTTAACGATGTTGTCGATGTGGTAGATAGGGTATGATACACGGGTGTTCTCTGTAACGCTCTTGTCTGTGAAGTCAATCTTGCCGTCCTCTGCTACAGTAACGTTCTCAAGAAGTGCGTCTTTCTTGATTGCGTTGAAGATATCCGGCTCGCTCTCCTTGTCAAGGTTGATTACCTTTGCATAGCATCCGCCCTCGTAGTTGAATACGCCTTCGTCATCCCAGCCGTGCTCGTCGTCACCGATAAGCAGACGCTTAGGGTCAGTTGAAAGGGTAGTCTTTCCTGTTCCTGAAAGGCCGAAGAAGATAGCTGAGCTCTTTCCTTCCTTGTCAGTGTTTGCAGAGCAGTGCATAGAAGCGATTCCGCGGAGAGGGTTGAGGTAGTTCATGATTGAGAACATTCCTTTCTTCATCTCACCGCCATACCATGTGTTGATGATAACCTGCTCCCTTGAAGTAAGGTTGAATACAACCGCAGTCTCTGAGTTGAGGCCAAGCTCCTGGTAGTTCTCTACCTTTGCCTTTGATGCGTTGAATACAACGAAGTCAGGCTCTCCGTATGATGCAAGCTCCTCCTCTGTAGGACGGATGAACATGTTCTTGACGAAGTGTGCCTGCCATGCAACCTCAACGATGAAACGTACTTTGAGACGTGTTGCAGGGTTTGCGCCGCAGAATGTATCTACAACATAAAGCTTCTTGTTTGAAAGCTCTTTTACGGCAAGGTCTTTAAGGACTTTCCATGTAGCCTCTGTTACAGGCTTGTTGTCATTCTTGTATTCCTCAGAAGTCCACCATACAGTGTCCTTGCTGGTTTCGTCCATTACGAAGAATTTGTCTTTAGGAGAACGTCCTGTGTAGACACCTGTCATTACGTTGACAGCTCCGAGCTCAGTAAGCTGGCCTTTGTCAAAGCCTGTAAGCTCCGGATTAAGTTCATCTTTGTAAAGGGTATCATAATCAGGGTTGTAGATAATCTCTGTAGCACCTGTGATACCGTACTTGGTCAAATCAATTTTACTCATAAAACCAAAAATTATTTTAAAGTTTGCACTAAATTTCCAATTAAACATTTTCGCGCGGTGCAAAAATAAACTTTTTTTACGATTCGGCAAACTTCGCAGCGAATAATTTTGCTACATTTGTGTTTCGCACATATATACGCTTGCGCCTCGGCAAAGTCAAAATAAATTTTGCCTCTGCTCTCGGCTTTTGCTACATTTGTCCTTCTTTTGCAGAAGGGAGGCATGCAGTGCGGAAGCATGCCGCAGATGACAATTGATGTTGACATGGAAGAAAAAGGCTTGCATACTCCTATAGATGTCC
>CAMWUW010000104.1 GCA_947177525.1 uncultured Bacteroidales bacterium
GTCCTCCGCAACAGTATTGAATGCAAGTGCATACCGGTCACCCTTGCGAAACTTACCAACCGAAGGGCGTTCCCCCTCAAATGCAACCGGATATATGATTGTCATGGGCTTGTCATTCACCTCAACAAGCTGGACAGCCATCTCAGGAACTTCCCTGACATATCTGCACACCATGTCCATATTGTCCGCAAGCAAAACCAGAGACTTGCTGTCCGAACGTTTCTTTATTTCATAAATCCTTGCCACAGCCTCCGGATCCGTAGCATCACAGCCAAGTCCCCATACCGTGTCCGTAGGATAAAGTATCACGCCCCCTTTGCGGAGCACATCAAGCATTTTCTTTATTTCTTCCTTCATACTGTCATGATTTAATTTTTATAATTTTATCTCCGCAACCACTGGATAATGGTCGGAAAGTCCCACATGCGCAATCTTGTGGGAAACAACGGCACAATCCTCCGGACAGAGTATATAATCGATTCTCAGAAGAGGCCAAAGCAGGGAATAGGTGGCCCCGAACCCTTTTCCGGCTTCTGCAAAAGCATCTTTCCTTTCACGCCTGAGCCGATAGTATGTATATGACATCGGATTGTCATTGAAATCACCGCACACAAATGCATCCACCGGGCATTCGCTTATGTCTGAAAGCACCTTGTCGACCTGCTTCGGACGCATTGTGATGGAACGTTTCATCTTGCTGCCGGTCTCGGCAAACACATCGGAACCCGACCTGAAAAGGCCGCGCACAATACCGGCAAATGAGATATTATAGCTTTCAAAATGGCAATTGTATATACGGAATATCCTGTCAGAAGCCATATAATCCGTAAATATCGCAAGGTTCGCACTCGAATCAAACTTTATCTTTCCCCTGTTCCGCACAGGAAGCTTGCTCAGAGTCATATTCCCGAAAGAGCCGTCGGATCCTGTAAACATATAGTATTCAACCGAATATCCTGGCATCTTTTCTTTAATGTAAGCCCTGATTCTGTCGCTTCTGCCCACGTGGAACTCCTGGAGGCAAATTATGTCCGCGTCCTCCTGCCTGATGAAGCTGAGCACAGAATCCGCACATTCGGTCCTTCCGGATATGCCGGAATCATCAGCATAATGCATAAAACGCCCGACATTCCAGGTGACTACCTTAATGGACTCATCAGACATGGCCATGTCATCATTCTCCCCGAACCGGAAATATTTCCCCAGAAACATGCACGCCGGAAGCAGCGCGAGCAAAGGTATGACGAATGCCCTTGACCTGCGCAGCAAGGCCCATATCAAAAGAGCAGCGTTCACAACCGACAAGGGCACGAAAAGCAGACCTATGACAGAAAACAGCCAAAGTTTCGCCGGATTCACGAACATGGCCACATACGACAGCACGAGAAATGCTGCCGCAATCAACATCATCAGGCGTGACGTAAGTCCGAAAAATCTGTTCTTTGACATTTTGCTGTCCTGCTGTTTCACCGGAGCACAAAGCCCCGGAGCATTAGTCGTACCGGCTGTACAAAGTATGTCTCTTCTTCCAGAACACCATAAGCAGAAAACCGAAGATGAGTCCTCCGAGGTGGGCAAAATGGGCAATTCCGCCGCCTGTACCGGTAATTCCTGTCAAAAGTTCTATTGCTCCGAATATGAGGACAAACCACTTTGCTTTCATTGATATCGGAGGGAAGATGAGGGTAAGTACTGAGTCCGGATAAAGCATGGCATATCCCATGAGCACGCCATATATCGCACCGGATGCCCCCACCGTAGGAGTCATCTTAAGGTTGTGTATGGCCTGTGCAGCTGCAGCCGAACCTTCCGCCGCTTCGTTTATCCAATGTGACATCTGCAGCCATTCGACTCCCGTGTGGACGAGGGCTGCGCCTATTCCCGTAACGAAATAAAAAAGAAGGAACTTCTTTGCACCCCATACGCGCTCAAGCACGCTTCCGAAGATAAAGAGGGTGTACATATTGAAAAACAGATGCCAGAATCCGCCGTGCATGAACATGTGGGTAATGCACTGCCATGGCTTGAAAAACCATGAAGTAGGATAGAACAATGCAAATGTCCTTATCATGAAGTCTTCATTGAGGAAAGTCATGACCATGACAAGGGCATTGATAAGTATTATGTTTCTGACCGCTGCAGGTACATTTGAAAGGAATCCCCTCCCTCCGCCGCCATTGTATGAATAGTAGCCGCTCATTTTTTGATTTTCTTAAAATTTCCGTTCGATTTCTTCTGCGGAAATTATGGTTATTATTTTCCTTCCGGAACTTGTATATTCAGCATTCCCGCATGCGAAGAGCTGGTCTATCAACCTCTGTGCCTGTGCCGGATTTGTCACAGGGTCGCTTCCGGCCGCGCCCAATTTGGCAAACTTTGATGCCATATTGGCAGTCATAAGCTCAGTAAGCGCACTGTGGTCATCCGACAATATGAAGATAAGGTCAGCCACCATTGCCTGGACTTTGCCCGGTTCCACGCTATAGCCCTCAGGCACACCGCCGACAACAATGGTGTCAGTGCCGAAAGGAGTTATGTCAAAGCCGAGGCCGGAAAGGAGCTGTGCATGTTCGGCAAAAAGACATATATTTTCCGCCCCGACATGGACTGTCACAGGGAACAGTGCCGCCTGCGTGACATGGGAGTTCTTTGAAAGCACATCCAAGAAACGCTCATACAGTATGCGCTCCATTGCACGCGTCATGTTGATTATCATAAGCCCGGAACGGACTGATGTGACGATATATTTCCCCTGCAGCGTCAGGACAGACTTGGACGGAGCCAGCTTGTCTTCAAACAATTTTCCGTAATCATCGCGTCTTTCCATGAAGGCACCGGCCCCCATGCCATAGCCTCCGGTGCGGACCGGCATCGGCTCAGCAAAGTCTTCCCCCGGGAAAGTGCCCGGGAATGCCCCCTGGCAATCATTTACAGGTGAAGTGCCGAGTGCTGTTCCGGCATCCGTTCCCTGAAAGCCCATCTCGGACGAATCACCGGGAAGCGTTCCGGGAAAGAATGAATTTGCAAACGGTGACTCCTCTGAAGGGAAACCGTCATTGTCAAAGGGGTTGTAGTCGGAATCCGCCCCGGGCCGTGGCTCGCTTATTGGCATGAATTCGTCAAAATTCTTGCTGAAAGCCGGTATCTCTGGCATCCCCTCACGGTCAAAATCAATACTGCTTCCAAAAGAATTCTTGCCGAGAGATTCTTTTATGCATGCAAAAAGTATCTGGAAGATTACGTTGTCATCCTCAAATTTTATCTCGGTCTTTGTCGGATGTATATTCACGTCCACCGCATGAGGGTCAACGGTCAGATACAGAAAATAAGACGGAGTAAGCCCGTCAGGGACAAGATTTTCATAGGCCTTCATTACGGCCTTATGCAGATATGGGCTTCTGAAATATCGCCCGTTGACAAAAAAATACTGGTTCCCAAGACCTTTTTTGGCAGCGTCAGGACGTCCAATGTATCCATGCACACCGACAACGGAAGTCTCGACGTCCACATCAACGACATCATTGGCAACATTTTGTCCCAAAATATCCTGAATCCTGAACTTCAATGATTTTGCTACCTTCAGCACATATATGTCACGCCCATTGTGGGTCAATGTGAACCCGATGTCAGGACGAGTCAGGGCAACTCTCGTAAACTCAGAGACAATGTGCTTGAATTCCACATTGTCCGACTTCAGGAACTTCCGTCTTGCCGGAACATTGTAGAACAGATTGCGCACTGAAAAATTGGAACCTCGCGGAGAGGCAGCCTCGCGGGTGTCTATATGGCGCGAGTCGGCAAATTCCACAATGCATCCCACCTCATCTTCTTCACGCCGCGTCTTGAGCGTGACTTCGGCAACGGCTGCAATTGATGCAAGGGCCTCTCCCCTGAAGCCGAATGTAAGTATATTGTTAAGGTCCTCAGCCGTAGCAAGCTTGGAGGTCGCATGTCTTTCAAAGCACAGGACGGCCTGATCCGGAGACATTCCGCATCCATTGTCTATTACCTGCACCAAAGTGCGCCCTGAATCCTGCACAACTACGGTTATCTGGTCGGCACCGGCATCCACGGCATTCTCCACAAGTTCCTTGACTACAGAGGCCGGCCTTTGGACGACCTCCCCTGCAGCTATCATATTCGCGATATTGCCCGGTAAAATTCTTATATCCATATCCGCTACTCTATTGCCACAACAGAGGATAATACTTCGCAATCAGGAATATCACGGCAAAGGCCAGCAGCAAAGCCACCACGCCTATAATCCTCTGATACCTGTTGGCCTCCCTTGTCCTCTGATAATTCCCGTCACGGAAACTTCCTGAGATATAGGACCCGGGGGCATATTCTTCTTTTCCGGAAGTTCCGTCCGCATGTCCGAACATCTTTTTGCGTTCTTCTTTGTCCGGGTCATAAAAACGCGGCCTGTAGTTGAACACTCTGTGTTCCTGTCTGCCAAAGAAGCTGAAATTAAATCCCATAGCACTGCATAATGTTAAACGCCGTCTCATTTACGGCTGTAGACAAAACGCAAATTTAACAACTTTTTCGTATTTATGCGCCAAATTCCCATAAACACCCTGCCGCACTGCCACTGCCTCCACGTACCGTCTAAGGCACCGCATCCAACCCAGAACCGCAGATTCTTGGAATATCTTGCCTCTCCCTCGGCAGACAGGACCATTCAAGACATACCGGCAGGCATTGTCCAACTCCGGGCAATTTCAAGGAACGCATCTCCATTAATGCATTTTATTGCCGGAACAGATATGCCGGCTTTGAAATCCGGAGCAGAAAACCATACAGAGAATAAAAGAAGGTGCTTTAATTTTTGTCATTATAAATTTATGCGGTATTTTTGAGGATGTTTTATGCTTTTGGACTGCCGTCCTTTCCCAAAGCCGGGATGATTGGCTGGGCCAGATGTATTTCTGAATAAAACTGATTTTTGAGGAAGAGGGCATCCTCGCGTTTTTTGGTGAAACTAAATTCTGAATATGGATATAAGAATAGGCAATGGTTATGACGTGCACGCACTGGCAGAAGGGCTGCCGTTATGGCTCGGAGGAATTGAAATAGAGAGTCCGCTCGGATGCATCGCGCATTCTGACGGCGACGTGGCGATACATGCACTGTGTGATGCCTTGCTCGGAGCGCTTGCACTGGGAGACATCGGCAGGCATTTTCCGGATACATCCGATGAGTTCAAGGGAATTGACAGCAAATTGCTTCTTGCACGTGTAATGGAACTGGTCCAGGCGGAAGGATGGTCTGTCGGCAATGCGGACATAACAATAGCCATGCAGAGGCCAAAACTCGCGCCGTACATCAACCAAATGAGAGAATGCCTGTCGTCAATCATGAAAATTGACGTCGAAAGGGTGTCGGTTAAGGCCACAACGACGGAAAAGTTAGGTTTTGTCGGACGCTCTGAAGGATGCGAAGTATATGCTGTGGCACTTTTGGTTAAGGAACAATGAAAATGATGGCCAGGCTGCTGGCAGCAGCCATAACAGTTGCAATGCCAGGAATTTGGCTGACATCATGCTCAGGAACGGACAACTGCGGTGATTTCACTGCAACCGAAATTGCAACGATAATGTCCGCCAGTCAGGAAGGCGGTCTGTCAGGAGAGGATGCAGGAAAGTGCGCAATGAGAGTCCTCACTATAAACGACAGTCTTGACCTTGCCGTTCTCCGTTCATCCAGCTTCAGCCTGTCTCCGGAAGCTCTGGGCAGCAAGCATTTCAGGATGCTGTCCGAAAGGATGCTGAGCACAGTAACGCACCCGGCCCAAGACGGGGTAGGAATAGCTGCCCCTCAAGTTGGAGTTAACCGAAAGGTGATTGCCGTCCAGCGATTTGACAAGCCAGGGGAGCCGTTTGAAGTGTATGCGAATATTCGCATTTTAAGCAAATCCGATTCAACAGTAATCGGACGCGAAGGCTGTCTTTCCGTACCGGGCATGTATGCATATACGGAACGTTCACAGGAGATTGTGATTGAATATGCCGACATTGATGCACTTTCTTCCGCGGCGGAACACAATTGCAAAGGCCTGGTGCGCAACATCGGAAAGTTGTTCGGACAAAGAGCGGCTGTTCCAATGGTCACTGACACAGTCAGAGGATTCACGGCCGTAATATTCCAGCATGAGGCAGACCATCTTGACGGCATTCTTTACACAGACAGGGCCATGGCATCCAAAGGAATGCAAGAGAATGGTTATTAAGCAGCTGCTCCGTTTTTTGGCGGTGCCTCCTTTCCGACAGGAGTAAAATCCCGGTCATTTTTCATTTTCAGCCATGCCGGTTGTAAAAGACCAGTCTTGAGCAGCACCGGACGGTTGTGTATGATGTGCTGAGTCATTCCCGACCGAATGTACATTATGCCTTGAGCAGCCGGCCTGTGTTTTGTGCTTAGGGGATTCCTGGGCAGTGACTTTTTGTACGATGTGGTTTCCGGGCGTTCCAGGTCTGCTTTCACAATGGAGGACCTGGAACGCCTCGAAATTATAACGCTCTAACTGACAACACGTTGCAAAATATGACCGTTCCAGGTCCTCCACAAGCATTGCACACCTGGAACGCCTGTATGCTGAAATCAGTGCCGGAAACTCTCTGCTGCTTAGGCTCAACGTAATGCTATGGTAACAAGACTGATATTTCCAACTGACTTTTCCATTTGATTCCAATGTTCTGCTGTCCAACCTGAATCAGGACAATTTTATAGAATGGAATCTCTATTATCCGGAAATGGTCATGAAAATATTGTCTCAGAACAGCTATAACACAGCACAGACATACACCATCCCCACCTGATTTAAACCTACGCACCGCTTCAGGAATCATTTTTACCGGCTTCAACGAATGATACTAATTAAAAATCAATAAATAAGACAACAGAAAATAGTCCTCAGTCCCGCCTACATCTATTCCTTCCCCCCTTGGCCACAGATGCCATTCAGACGTTCTTGTGCAACATTTGTATAAAATTTTTAATTTTTCTTTGCAAATTCAGAAATACTTCGTACATTTGCCGTCCCAATTCGAGAACAAGACCAACCGAAATGTTTTGGATTGTGGCAATGACATTGAGATATGGTGTAATGGTAGCACTACAGATT
>CAMWUW010000105.1 GCA_947177525.1 uncultured Bacteroidales bacterium
GCTCAGGATGGTTAAGGACGGCTTCTCCTGCGAAACGGCTGCCGGGATGATGTGCAATTTCTTCCGTTCGGCCGGATTGCCTGACATGACCGGCTGGACGTGTGAGGAGCTGAAGCCTGCATCCCGGAAGAGCCAATCAAGCCTCAGTGTTGATGGAGAGGATTTCCGCTATTTCGGCAGCGCTGATGTCATGGCGGCTCTTGAAAACATTATCGAAGGCAAATCCGTATGGATGCTTTATGATTTTACCGGTGAGGACGGAGGATATATAAACATCAGGAGGTGCAGCGATGATTCGACGCAGACGGAAAAGTATAAAGTGGAATGCGTCAGATGGACAGAACCGGAACCGACGGGATACCGGGCTGTTATATCAGATGTCACTCCCCTGCGGAAATGGCTGGAAAATCTGGTTGATGACCGCATGTTTCCCGAGCTCACGCCAGAATGGGAGAGTTTTGACGTGAACGACCATTTTCAGCGATTGACTTTCAGATTTTTGAACGAAGAAGATAACTCAGATAACGATGAACGGTAAATACAGTCTGCCCGTAGTGAAGGCAGTGGATATGATTTGGACGAGTTTCGACTGTGAAGAGATACGGCGCGGCTATGCGATGCTTTTCAAGGCGGCGCAGCAAGGCGATGCCGACGCTCTGGCATTCGTAGCCCGGTGCTTTATGGGAGAGGAATATGTGTGGAGCGGAGCCGGATTCACCCCCGATGACGAAAACGCTTCCAAACTGATGCAGAAAAGTGCGTTGATGGGCAGTGCCACGGGAGTGCTTTGTGCCGTGAGGAGCGGGAATTTTACCCCTTCCGTACAGCGCGGGATGCCTTTTGCTTCGTTCAAGGAGGCTTTCGAGGAGATTCTCGGCCAGGCAGAGCGCGGCAATGCGTTTTGTTGCTATATGATAGGGAACGTATATTTCTGGGGCGACTATCTGCTTGTGGAGCCGGAACTCGCCAAAGAGTTCAAGACTGAAGACAAATATCACGCTTGGGCATACCCGATAGCCAAGGAATGGTATGAACGTAGTTTCAGGGGGCGCATCTGTGCCGGCTGGGGCAATTACTGCAACATTCGCAAATCAGGACTTTGCGCCATCAGGCAGGATGTATTTGAATCCTATTATCAGATGCTTGCGGAAATATCTCCTGTGATATGCAACAACTACGGCCATTATCTTGAGTATGACAAAAATAATCCTCAGGCAGGACTGACCTATTACGCCAAAGCAGCTTACCGTGGCGACCCGCAGGGTGCGTACAATGCCGGCCACATCTACGAGGGAGGTGAGATTGTAGAGGAAAATATTGAGATTGCCTATCAGTTTTATGAAATGGCTGCCAGAGGCGGACACCCTGCAGGACAGTTCGAGATGGGCTATTATCATTTTGAAGGATGCGGCGGCGCGGAACAGGATTATGCCAAGGCTGTGCAATGGTTTGAAAAGGCGTATGAGAATCCCAAATGCAGCGATGTCACCATGGCTCAGGTGGCCGCATATCTCGGAATATGCTGCCAGGACGGTCTGGGAGTGGTGCAGGACGATGATGCGGCATTGGAGTACCTGCAGGAAGCGGAAGAAGGAATGGACCATTTATGGGACAGTATCAAGGAGAAGGTGCTCATTGCTCTGGGTGTGGCGTATGCTTCCGGTCGCGGCACCGAGGAGGATATAGAGCTCGGATATCAGTATTTCGAGGATGCGGCAAAACTCGGTTCGGAGGAAGCAAAAGAGTATCTGCAATATATAAATTCGCCGGAATACGGAGCAGATGAACGGGTTGAGGCAACAAAGGCTATTGATCCGTTTTATCAGGGACTGGCAGAAAGAATCAGAGAAGCCGTTGAAAAGGACCTCAGTGAGATTTTTGACCAAATAGGAGACGAGCATATCTATACGGCGGCTTTGGTCACCGACAGTTATTGCTGTTCCCTGTTCCTCGCGGTAAATACTGTAGAATACTTCGACAATGAATGCGAAGAACCGGATGATGTTGGCAAATGGCATCCCGACGAATGGGGCTATTCCGACGGACACGGCAGTGAACTGGTGAAACTCAGCCGACTGCTGTGGGAAAATCACAACAATCTCCCGAGCGAGTCCTTTTTCTTTGATGCGCTCATCTCTGCAATGAAGCAACTCAAGGAGACGGGGATATTCGGAGAACGCACAGAAGAGATTACTTTCTTTGTATCAATATCGGATGACGAGGAGGCTGAAAATCTGGAGGATTTTTCTGCAGGGCAACTTAATTCTCCGGAAGTGGCAACCGCATTTTTGAACCGCAACAAATGATTATGGATTGCATTCAATATTCCAGTCCGGCAAGCACACGGGATAAGCCACTCTATAGAGCGGAACGTATGCTTCCCGCCTTGACAGAAAAGAAGTTATTGCCTCCGCGGTCCAGAAGCCGGTATTCAGGATGATTGCCCCATCCGGCAGGATTATCGGACACAGACATGTCCTCACCTGTATCATTGCTGATATATGGAGATATCATCTTCTGCCATGCACTGATTCTGCCGATGCTTGCATCAATATGAAACAATCCGTTCGCCGGATCCACCAGTTCCTCCAAAGCCTTTGCATAGATATCCCGGAACTCATCTATCTTCATCATCCTCTCCATAAGCAGCCCTCCGTCACCCCAATTGAACGGGTCCTGACGGCCGGAATCACTTATGATGCCGCAATTTGAGCTCGTACCGAGCGTATTGTCATAATCATAGGGAATAAAGAATACCTTATAGCTGAATTTATCCATGCCGTTGAAATACAGATAGAAATTGTTGCCGTTGTTCCAATGGTCATCCCACATCCCTACCGCAACATTGACGGCATAAGTCTTCAGGAGAAGCTCCACGTCGCAGACTTCCTGTATCCATTTTCTGAAACTCTCATCACTCTTGCCGGTCAGTTTGGCTATGAAGTCCTTGAACTGCTCCAGAGCGGCGGCATAATTTTCAGCATCTCCCTTATATTCATAATTGACTTTCCTGCCGGTATTCTCATCAAGTGCAAAGCTTGCGTCAACAGTATTCAGGAATGCCCCGGAACGATCCCACCCGCATTTCCAGAGATTTCCCTTACTGCCGGCAAATTCCTGTCCCCGCCTCTTCAAGAATCTGTCATCCACAGGCTCAATCATCTCATAGACGCCATAATAAGCAGGTTGTGAATCCCCTTTCACATGAATCCACAGACGGCAGTATGTATCAAACGGAGCTGTCCACACCCCATACCTGCGGAAAAGGTCATAGCAGTACACCTCCCTGACATAGGAAGGGTCATCCTTGAACCATTTGAGATTGACTTTTCTTATCCCTTTGACCGTATGCGCGTCATCCTTATGGAACTTGCGGAAATTAATCCCGAAATGACAATGATGCCAGTCAGTCCCCACTGCATTATGCTTCTGCCCGGCCGTCCCCTCAGGGCGGCGGCGCGATGTATTGCCACGTAACCTTATGCCGGCATCATTCACAGAGGTCACCTCATCCCCTTTGGCAAAAGTCACGTCACAATGGAAATAATCAGCATTGTCCTGATACTCGTCAAACCTTGCCAGCAGCGCATCCCACTCTTCCTTGGTGACACTCACACGGATTTCCGGAATCACACTTTCGTCCCAGACATACCCGGCACCGGAATCATCCGCAGTCCCACCCGGAGGATTTCCGGTCACAGGAGTCTCGGGCACATCGCTGCCGGAAGGCTCCAGCCCCTTGTGTGAATTGTCACACCCGGCTGCGAGCAGCATCACAGCACAAAGTAATTTCAGTATATTGCGGTTCATAGCATTGATTTTCATGACAAACAATTATCCGGAGTGCAAAAGTAACATTTATTCCGGACTACCATGCAACTTGGACGAGGAAATGAACTATACCAGCCCAGCTGCCATCCGGTTAAATCGGACTATCTTCGGCAGAATCTCCAGATCAGCCGGAAGCCAGTCAACAAAATCAAGTTCCTCGCGGATTTCCCGCCTCAGCATCTCCCTTATATTCATAATTGACTTTCCTGCAGGTATTCTCATCAGGTGCAAAACTTGCATCAACAGTATTCAGGAATGCACCGGATAGTGGCCACCTGAACATTTGGGGTGATAGACCATGGCACGTAGAACTTTGATTATCAATCGTTTTCCGTTATTCGCTGCCCCATTTTCGGGGCAGCGATTTATGGAAATTGGCTGATTTACAATCGATTGTGTACCATGCAATTATTGGCATCGGTCACCGCACAAAATGAAAAGCAACCATGATTTTGCCTTGACCCGTTCTTTGTCTTCAGGCTTGCCAAGATATTAGTGTAGTAGCCGGGACTTTTCGGTACAAATTTATGTATGCAGGCGTTCCAGGTGTGCAGCCTTTGTGGAGGACCTGGAATTTCCCAATTGCCGGGTCAGCTTCTTTCAGAAACAGTCGCCGGCCGGAATGAAAGCAAATCAGAAAAAACATATCAATGAAAAGTTCCACTAAAACGTGAAAATCAATTCATTATAGAGATTGCGCCACCCCAAATGTCCACCCCGCCCGAATAGTGTATAATTGTTCACATAAGACAATCATCACAATCTTCATCAACACAACAAAACTTCAGCAGTTCCCTAATGGGTGCAGGCTCGAATGAAGGATTGAGACTTTGCAGATGACGGCCACGCACCAGGTCCTCTTCCTGAGTTGCAGTCAAGACCTTGCTGCGGATGTGCCAGCCGGATTTGGTATCAGAGGAGTTTGCTCCGCAATGAGGACAGGCATAGCTCAAATCGAATCGTCCGGAAAGCGGTGAACCATTGTAGGAATAGGCATAAGCGCTGTGGCCGCATTCACACTTTACTGCAAAGAGTTCAGGATGCTCAAAAGAGTTCCTGACAATTGTGCCGATAAAATACGGCGGATAGGCTACAGGCAGGGTGAGGCCAGCGCATAAATACACCATATTCAGCTTCAGCGGGATGAAATAGAAACGATCAATATCCTTCCACCGATTATAGTGTCTGATTATTGGTGCCGCATGTTTGAAGAAGAGGTTGACGTCAATTTCGTCCTCGCGACTTGCTGCCAGATTGATTTCCTGGCTTTTCTTGAAAAGTTCCTGTGACATAACTACAGATTTTTTTGGTTGAACATCCGCATCACTTTACCACCGTGGCTTCTGGCTGCTCGGTTGGTGCTCCACTCGGGAGACTCTTGATGCACGTGCAAAGGTACACATTTTCAACATAAGTGCAAGGAAAGAGGACGTCAGCGGATGGTATGACAAGATTTTTTAGATTCCATACGCAGAACTTGTAACATTTTCCTTTCTGATATACAAGCCCTTTCGATATGCTGCCCAGTTATGCTCATTTGCACAGGAAGACATAAATAGCATAAGACAGAGCAGACGGGACAGTTTATCAGCATAAGGGTCCCTTACCGCTCATCGCCATTTTATGATTATCATTTTATGACGATGAGAAAAAATCATTATATTTGGAGAAAATTTCCACGCAATGAGAAATCCATTTGTCACCAACGGATATGCAGGTGCAGAATATTTCTGCGACAGAGTGGAGGAGACCGAGGACCTGAGGTCACTCCTTACAAATGAGCACAATGTCGCGCTCATATCTCCGAGAAGGCTCGGCAAGACAGAGCTTATCAGCCATGTATTTGACTGTGAAGAGTTCAGGGAGTCATACTATTGCTTTTTGGTGGACATCTATGCTTCCAAAAACCTGAGCGACTTTGTCAACATACTTGGCAAGTCTGTCCTTGACACCCTGAAGCCTAAAGGAAGAGCCGCATGGGAAAAGTTTCTTGGAGCCATAAGCTCAATCCGCCCTGAAATATCATTCGACATCAACGGACAGCCAAGCTGGAGCGTAGGATTGGGAGAAATAAGGAATCCGGCAGCTACACTTGACGAAATATTCTCTTATCTCCAGTCGGCAGACCGTCCGTGCATAGTGGCAATCGATGAGTTCCAGCAGATAACAAAATATGGGGACTCAACAATAGAAGCAGCCATAAGGACATACGTACAGCAGACGACCAATGCCCATTTCATCTTCTCAGGAAGCCACAGGCATCTTATGGACGGGATATTCACCTCCCCTTCCAGACCGTTTTACCAGGGAGTCACGATAATGAACCTTAAGCCTCTGTCACTCCAGAAGTACACGGAATTTGCCATAGAGAAATTCAGTGAAAGGGGCAGGAGCATAGACCCGGATGTCGTAGGAATCCTTTATTCACGTTTTGATGCTGTCACAAGCTACATCCATAGGGTGCTCAATGTACTTTTTTCACGTACTGACACCGGAGAAAAATGCAGCACTGACATGATTGACGAGGCTATAGACTTCATAGTCAGGTTGTCATCGGACACATACGAATCCCTGCTCTATCAGATGCCGGTAAAGCAGAGGGATGTGTTCCTGGCTATAGCATCTGAAAGGAATGCCAGGGAAATCTCCGGAAGCAGATTTGTAAAGAAATACGGACTTTTATCTTCCAGCAGCGTATCTTCTGCCGTCAAGGGGCTCCTGGACAAGGATTTCATCACCAATGAACTTGGTTCATATTCCGTCTATGACAAATTCTTCCTGCTGTGGCTTGAAAACCGCGGTATGCTGCACAGGTGAAGTCAGACAATGGAGTGTGAGTACTAATAATATTTGCCTTCAAAATCCAAGGAAGGCCCTAAAATTCAGGAAAGTTCTCCCCTCACACAGGAAATCCTGAACTTTTACATATCTTTACAAGAGTTTGAAGCAATTCACAATAAGGATTATTCCGTTGTGAAAACATTAAAAGGGGGACTGTTTTTTATTTTGCGTGGGAGCCTGATATTGGTAGTATAACATCCATGTCAAGAATGCGATTGAATAAAATTTCATACATTTCCATAACAAAATTCATATTAATCTGCAAAAATTCTTGTTTTTTAAATTAACTTTATGAATTGTTTAAATTCCACACATAGGAATACGCAGTTATAGAGGTGGCCTGGCCATAAGACTGAAAGCCATAATAGACAAAGGACTCTGAATATGCCGACATATAGCAACAT
>CAMWUW010000106.1 GCA_947177525.1 uncultured Bacteroidales bacterium
TCGTCGGCAGCGTCAGATGTGTAAACGAGACAGGGCTTGGGGGTGATTCTCTTGTCTTGGATAGGAGCAATGTGAACGGGGGGCACATTGAAATCATGGCAATCCAATAAATGAGTATGCTTTTGCCCGAAATGGGCTCAATATAATAAGCGATTCTCAGTGCATTCTGTATTCGTGATGCGTAACGCCTTGATTTTTAGCAACTTCCTTATAATCGCTGCCCCAAAAACGCAGCGATTATAAGGAATGGATTGGTTTACAGTTAGTTGCACGTCACGTGGCCCCGCCATCTGACCATTGCCTGGCACAGAGATGAGCGTGAATCTTGCCGGTGAACCCATTATGCCCTCAAAAATGCCAAAACAACCGTGATTTTCTTTACGGAATCAAGTGGCAAATTCAGTGGCAAATTCAGAGGCAAAGTCAGCGGAAGAGTCAGCGGAAGAGTTGGGCCTGCCTGTCATTGAGTTACTGTGCCAGGTTTTTGCCGGGGCAAAGCAGCATGGATTTACGGTGCCGGTTTTTCATTAGGTGTTCCAGGTGTGCATTGGGGGAGAAGGACTTGTAACGGCCTTGTTTTATAACGCATTAAAAATAACCTCGTTACAATTCCAAAGCGTTCCAGGTGTCACATATAAAGTGCAGACCTGGAACGGTGTGATTTTGTAAAATGTTGATAATTAAGCTATTATGATTTAAGGGCGTTCCAGGTCCTCCACTTGAAACGCAGACCTGGAACACCTGTAGGTCGAAACCGCCTGGAATTTTCCCACTGCCTGAAGACGGCAAGAGAATCAACAGATTGCAATGGTTTTATCCTGCCAAATGTCCACTCTGCCTCAAAATCAAGGGATCAAACGAAAAAGCATGTTGAAAAGTTCAGTCTGAACCTTTGCGTGACAGCAACAAAGACCTTATTGGAGCCAGTCTTTTGGGATTCCGGTGCCAAGGATTTAACCCGGCCTTCCCGCAAACGCATTTCTGTATGCAGATGCAAAGATTTTCCGCTGTCCTTGTTGTCAAGGGGTGATTGGAATTCGGTCCCTCCCATGTATCGGTATTCTTAAATCCTTGATTTTTAGCAACTTCCTGATAATCGCTACCCCGAAAATGGGGCAGCGATTATCAGGAAACGGTTGATTTACAGTTAGTTGCACGTCACGCAATTATTGGTACCGGGCACCGCAGCATGCATGTACGCCCGCCGGCTGCTCAAAGCAAGCTGCGCAACTCAGCCCAGGGGCTGCTCCGCCTGCCTTGTGCCCCGAACCTACTACAATTGCAAATCAACCTAGTTTTTACGTTGAGCCCCCTTTTCCCGTTGAGCCCATGTTATATCTCATCACCGTGATTCTGGAGAAGATATAAAAAGAAAAGTCCTTGAGAATCAAATGATTTCAAGGACTTTGGAGGGTGCCCAGTGGGATTCGAACCCACGACATTCAGAACCACAATCTGACGCTCTAACCAACTGAACTATGGGCACCATAGTTTGTTTTGAGGACTGCAAAGATACGCAAAATTTTCTACCTTGCAATATTTTTGTGGAAAAATGTGATGTATTGCTTGAAAAAACTGTTCAGGAAAAAAAGATGGGACGAAACCGCAATATTGATTTTTTCATTATATTTGTCCTGACGGACATATATACGCCTGAGCTTCGGCAAACTTACAAGCAAGCTTGACGTTTGCTCTCGGCTTTTTGCTATATTTGTGCTTCACACATGTATACGTCTGAGCCTCGGCGAAGCATTCGAATGCATTTGATTGGTATTCTGCTTCCGGCTTTTGCGTATGTTTGCTATGATTAGTTGCACACGCAGGTCCAATAGGCCTGTAATTAAAATAAAGGATAAATAAAGTTTCGTTATGGGACGTGAAATCAAATTTTCTCTTGTATACAGGGACATGTGGCAGTCCTCAGGCAGATATGTGCCTACTGTCGCACAACTGAAGGAAGTCGCTCCGGCGATAATTGAAATGGGATGCTTTGACCGTGTTGAAACCAACGGAGGAGCTTTCGAGCAGGTCAACCTTCTGTTCGGTGAGAATCCTAACAAGGCAGTACGTGAATGGACTGCACCGTTCAATAAGGTCGGAATTCAGACGCACATGCTTGAGCGTGGACTCAATGCATTGAGAATGAACCCTGTCCCGGCTGATGTCAGGGAACTTATGTACAAGGTCAAGAAAGCACAGGGCACCGATATCTCCCGCTCTTTCTGCGGACTTAATGACCACCGCAACCTTCGCCTAAGTGTAGAATATGCCAAGAAAGCAGGCATGATCTCCCAGGTGGCTCTCTCCATAACCAATTCACCGGTACATACTGTGGAATATTACATGGGAGTAGTCGACAAGGTTGTCGGATATGGCTGTGATGAAATCTGTCTGAAGGATATGGCCGGAATCGGACGCCCGACATTCCTTGCAGAACTTACACGCCAGATCAAGAAGAAATACCCTCACATTACGGTGCAGTATCATGGGCATTGCGGTCCGGGCTTCTCTCCGGCATCAATGCTTGAAGTCGCCAGAGCCGGCGCGGACTATCTCGATGTTGCCGTTGAGCCTCTGTCATGGGGCAAGGTGCATCCGGATGTCATAACAATCCGCGAAATGCTCCGGGCTGACGGATTCACTGTAAAGGATTTGAACATGAATGCCTACATGGAAGTGCGTGCCTTGACACAGAAATTCATTGACGACTTCCTCGGATATTGGATTGACCCGAACAACTCGCACATGAGTTCTCTTCTTGTCGGCTGCGGTCTTCCAGGTGGAATGATGGGCTCAATGATGGCCGACCTCAAGGGCTTCCACGGAGCCATCAACGCATCTTTGCGTGCCCAGGGCAAAGCAGAACTTACGCTCGACCAGCTTATGGTAATGCTTTTCCAGGAAGTTGAGTATGTGTGGCCGCGCCTTGGATATCCTCCTCTTGTGACTCCGTTCAGCCAGTATGTCAAGAATACCGCACTGATGAATCTGATGAACATATTGAAGGGACAGCCGCGGTGGACTACAATTGACAAGGATACATGGAACATGATTCTCGGCAAGATGGGAAAACTTCCGGGAGAACTTGCTCCTGAAATTGTTGAACTTGCAAAGAGCAAGGGACTTGAGTTCTATACCGGCAATCCGCAGGATGCATTCCCGAACGACCTTGAGAGATTCCGCGGAATGATGAAGGAAGAAGGCTGGGACTTCGGCCAGGATGATGAGGAACTGTTTGAATTTGCAATGCATGAAAGACAGTACAGGGACTATAAGAGCGGAGTCGCCAAGGAACGCTTTACCAATGACCTTGAGGCGGCGAGGGCAAAGGCCGGTGCTCCTGTGGTAATCACAAGGCCTGTGGTTGAGATGCCTAAGTATGATGTTGACTCAATCATTGCCAAATATCCGTCTGCTGTGCCTGTCCAGGTTCCTGTAAAGGGACAGCTCTTGTGGCAGGTGGACGTGGATGACGCTTCTTCTGCTCCTGTAGCCGGAACTGAGGTTGAGGCAGGAAAGGCAATGGCGTATGTACAGACCTATTATGGCATGGAGGAAATTGTTCCCGCAGTCTCAGGACGCGTGGTGGCAGTGTGTGCCGGACAGGGTGACAATGTCGTAAAGGGAGAAATTGTGGCTTTTGTACAGGAATAATCCTGGGCAATATAAATAAAGAGGCGGCCCGCAGTCATTCTTCATGACTTCCGGGCCGCCTCTTTTTGTCTATCGTATTATTTACGTTCTTGCCATGCGTAATACCCTTTTCCTGTGGTGTAGTCTTCGTATTCCCACCAGAAGTCAAAAGTGCGCATATATATGAAATTGTCCTTCCAGTCAAAGAACTCGATTTCAAGGACTGCATCTGTGAAACCGGGCTGCATTGTGCTGCTCAGTTCATAGAATATGTCCTCAATCTGTCTGTTGGACAGGTGTTCAGAGCGCAATTCATATCTTCCCTGCGTGGTGGGGCTCGGAAGTCCTCCGGCATAGTAGGCAGTCAGATAAGCGTCAATGCTGACCTCATTATGAATGCCTATGTTTATTTCACAAGAGCACAATGACATGAGGGCCACTGCACCTGCAATCATCAGTGTAAATAATCTTTTCATTTTCAGTTTCTTGTGATTTTGTCCTAATCCTGGACATTCTTCAGTGCTTCACGTATCTTTGCCTCAATTTCGTCGCAAAGTTCAACATTGTCCGTAAGCAGGGCCTTGACGGCTTCTCTGCCCTGTGCGAGCTTGCCGTCTCCATAGCTGAACCACGAGCCGCTCTTCTTGATGATGTCAAACTCGACTCCGAGGTCAATCACTTCACCGACATGCGAGATTCCTTCGCCGAACACTATGTCGAACTCGGCCTTCTTGAAAGGAGGGGCCATCTTGTTCTTCACAATCTTGACCTTTGTCCTGTTGCCGAGAGCCTCGTCGCCGTCTTTGATCTGAGTCGTTCTTCGCACGTCAACCCTGACCGAAGCGTAGAATTTGAGGGCATTTCCTCCTGTTGTCGTCTCCGGATTGCCGAACATGACTCCGATTTTGTCACGGAGCTGGTTGATGAATATGCAGCATGTGTTTGTCTTGCTGATATTTGCAGTAAGTTTTCTCAATGCCTGGCTCATTAGCCTTGCCTGAAGACCCATCTTCGAATCTCCCATTTCGCCCTCAATCTCGGCTTTCGGAGTAAGCGCTGCCACGGAATCGATGACGATTATGTCAATCGCACCGGAACGTATGAGATTGTCGGCGATTTCAAGCGCCTGCTCTCCATTGTCCGGCTGTGATATGAGGAGCGTGTCCAGATCAACTCCGAGATTCTTTGCGTATGTTCGGTCAAAGGCATGCTCGGCATCTATGATGGCTGCTATGCCTCCCTGTTTCTGTGCCTGGGCTATCGCATGGATTGCGAGAGTGGTCTTTCCGCTTGATTCCGGTCCGTAGATTTCAATTACCCTGCCGCGCGGATATCCTCCTATCCCGAGAGCTGCGTCAAGGGCGATGGAACCGCTCGGAATGACCGAAACCTCCCATTTTGGCTGATCTCCCAGCTTCATAATAGTACCTTTGCCGTAATCTTTCTCAATCTTGTCAATCGTTGCCTGCAATGCCTTCAGCTTCGCAGCATTGACACCGGTACTTTCCTGTACTTCTTCTTTAGCCATAAATGTCAAAAAGTTAAAATGTTATTGCACAAACGGAACTTTTCCGCAAGTATTAGCAAAAGTAATGAAAAAAGCCGATACTTCATGCATAAATTTTGCCTATTTTTGCATCTATGTGCAATGGCGCCCGATGCGCTTTTATGAATGCAGAAATGAAACAGGAAATGAAAATAAAACTTTTAGGGAAAAATCTTGAAGAACTTAAAAAAGTAGCCATGGAAGAAGGGCTTCCTGGATTTGCCGGACGCCAGATGGCCAGGTGGCTGTATGTAAAAAAAGTACGTTCCATAGATGAGATGACAGACCTTTCCAAGGCTGCCAGGGAGAAACTCTCGCAGAAGTACGAAGTCGGTGTGCTTTCTTACTCGTGCGTACAGGTCTCTTCAGACGGAACAAAAAAATACTTGTTTCCCGTAAAGTGTGCACATAGCCGGGAACTCAATGCCTCATCCTCTCCGGAGGACGGAAACCTCGTGCTTGAGGACGGTGCTGTTGAGGCGGTCATGATTCCTGACGAGGACAGGGCTACTCTTTGTGTGTCTTCGCAGTCAGGCTGCCGTATGGGCTGCCGCTTCTGCATGACCGGCAGGCAGGGCTTTCATGGAAACCTGTCGGCGGCTGACATAATTTCCCAGTTCATCTCTGCGGATGAGTCTGATGCTCTCACAAATGCAGTGTTCATGGGAATGGGAGAGCCTCTTGACAATTATGAGAATGTCATGAGGGCCATAGAAATATTGACGGCGGACTGGGGATTTGCATGGAGCCCCAAGAGAATAACAGTGTCTACCATAGGAGTGCTCCCGAATCTGAAGCGGTTCCTTGATGAGAGCCGATGCCATCTTGCCGTGAGCCTGCATGACCCTTTCGGCCCTGAAAGGCTTTCTGTAATGCCGGCCGAAAAGGCATGGCCTGCCAGGGATGTCGTCTCACTTATAAAGGAATATGATTTTACCGGCCAGCGCCGCGTAAGTTTTGAATATACGATGTTTGCCGGTTTCAATGACACCAAGGCCCATGCGGATGCATTGTCGAGGATGCTGCGCGGGCTTGAATGCCGTGTGAATCTTATAAGGTTCCACAAGATACCTGATTTCCCTTATGGCACTTCTCCGGAAATCATAATCGGGAATTTCAGGCAGAGGCTCGTGAACTCCGGAATTACCACTACGGTAAGGGCCTCGAGGGGAGAGGATATTTTTGCAGCCTGCGGCATGCTTGCCGGCCGGCATGAAGATAAAAAGGAAAGTATATGAAACGTATGTGGCTTGCAGCATTGCTCTCGCTCTGTATGCTCTCTGCGGGTGAGGCTGCTTTTGCCGGAGGGATAGACCCGGCTGCAGATTCTGCTGCAGTTGAAAAAATGAGGCATAAAATGGATGAAATAAGGAAGTTTCGTCCTACGGTTGCCCTTGTTCTGAGCGGCGGAGGGGCAAAAGGTGCGGCGCATATAGGAGTCATACGGTATGTTGAGTCTCTCGGAATACCGGTGGACATGGTCCTGGGCACCAGTATGGGAGGCCTTGTCGGAGGTCTCTATGCATTGGGATATACTCCGGACCAGATGGATACGCTCATAAGGGGAATTGACTGGCAGTGGGCATTGAGCGACAAGCTCTCACGCAAATATATTTCCTATTCAAATGCCAAATATAAGGAGAAATACCTGTTGTCAATCCCGTTTTACTATGAGAAGGACTATTACCGGATGATGATGGCTGACGAGTACCGTTTTGATCCTGTCCAGAAATTTGACGGGCTTGACATCGGTGCGGACAGCAAAGATGCACCCGGAATATTGCGGCAGAACCTGTTGGGAAGTCTTCCTTCCGGTTATATAT
>CAMWUW010000107.1 GCA_947177525.1 uncultured Bacteroidales bacterium
GTGTAAGTTCCCGCTTTGTCCCGTCATTTTCTTCAATGCTCAGGACTGCCTTGTAGAAACCTGGGGCAAGATTGAGGTCAAATTCTACCTCTGCCCCCCCCTGATGGAATTTTACGTCCCGGGTGAATGTGCCGGTATGTTCTCCGAAATCAGTAGAAAGGTCAAGGACAAGACGCGCTGCCTGCATAAAAGGAGAATGCAGGCCCGCCCTGAGAGAGTGCGGAGCATCGGAAGTGAAGATTCCGCTGTTGTCGTCAAGAATGAACCATGCCTGCGGCCTCATGGCTGAAGCGATGGCCTCAGAAGCCTCTTTAATGACAGCTACCGTCGTGGCATCGCATGCATATACGGAATTGAGCCCCTGCTGTTCCTGCGCAGGATCACCGCAATAATCATCTCCAGGCATCCAGTAGATGTTTTCAGAAGACTGGCCGGCAAGACCGCCCCAGCCCCAGAAATTCACTCCGGCAAAAAGGCCGCCTTCACGGCATGACTCAGCAACACGTCCGAGCACATGCTTATAATAAGTGTCCCTCGCTGTTGTCGGCGTTCCCTGGGCGAAATTAAACCCGTCACGAGGAAAGCCGAACTCTTCAAGCACTACCGGCTTCGAGTATTTTTCAGCCACCTTCAGATGCTCGTCAATATATGCGTCGGTGTTAGCGATTGCCTGTGGGAGATTCTCGGAAAGAGTAGTTTCACGCACCCAGCTCCAGTTGTAAGGCCACACATGGATGTTCATATAATCAATGTCCGGGCATGAATGGATTTTTTCGAAAAGTTCCATGCTGCCCTCACAGCCCCATTTGCCCTCGCTTCCGGAAGACACCAAATGGTTGGGGTCAAGTGATTTGATGAGAGAGGCCGTACTCCACATAAAGTCAACGAATGCATCCTGCACCACTGCATCATCGGAGAAACAGCGCGGCTCGTTGCCGATCTGCCACGAGAATATGGTTGGGTCATCCTTATATTTTCTGCCGGTCACAGTATTGGTGCGCGTCACTACATGCTCCACATGGGCCGCAAAAAGTTCCCTGGCCCTGTCGTTCGTCATGAATTTTGAGACCGACTCCATATACGCCTGATAGCCGTCAACAGCGGGAATCACAGATTTGCCGGCACCGGCCCACTCAAGATACATTCCGTAGCCGCCGGACCATTCCCAGGAATTATTTATATAAAGGACAGCTTTCATGTCCCTCTCCGCCATCTCTGCAAGCAGAAAGTCCAGCCCGCGGAAAATAGTGTCATTATAGACACCCGGCTCTTTCTGCAGCGTAGGCATCACGCGTGTAGGGATTCCGTCAGGGCCGTCTCCGCCTACAAGTACGCGCAAGTTGGTGACGCCCAAGGCCTTCAGCGTATCAAGCTCTGCCTCAAGACGCACGCGGTCTCCGCCCTGGCCCTCGCTGCCGAGTATTGCACCGTACCAGAAATTTGTACCTATATAATAAGAAGGAACATTGTCACAAATGAATTTTCCGTCTTCCACTCTCACGAAAGACGAATCTGAAGCCTGACAGGAGGACAGCAAGGATACTGCTGCAACCGTCACGGCTGATAAAATCCCGGTTATTCTCATTAATTAGCGCTATTGATTATGATTGCGCAAATTTACGATGATGGTTTATGTCAAACAAATGTAAATTTATCCGATAATGATACAAATTAAACCATGACTTTATTCTTCTTGAACATAGCCCTGAAATCACGCGGTGTATAGCCCCTTTTGGTCTTGAATGCACGGTTGAAATTGGAAAGATTATTGAATCCGCATTCATAACATATCTCGGAGATATTCTTTGAAGAGTCCACAAGCGCCCTTGCAGCATAGCCGAGACGTATGTCTATTATATAATCGGAAAGAGTGCGGCCGGTACGCGCACGGAAAAAGCGGCTGAACGCGACCGGACTCATGCCGGCAATCCCCGCGAGGTCAGACAGATTCAGTGATTCGGCATAGTGGTCATTGATATATTGCTTGACCTTCAGTATCCTGCGGCTTTCCGTGCTGCGCGAAGTGTGCGCAAATGAGCTGGAAGCCAAGACCCTGGCCTCATCCGCCACAGAAAGCTCATACAATATATACATGAATTTCAGAAGCTGGGCGAAGCTCTCCTGTTCTTTGGCCAAAGTATCCAGCAGGGAGTAGACTTTCATGATGGCGGACATCGGAAACGCAAGGCCATGGTCAGCTCTGGAGAGCATCCTTCTTATGGAAACAAACTGGTTCTTGGACATCAGGCTTCCGTCAAACAGTCCGGCAGAGAACTGTATAGTGATTTCACGTATATCCTTTGAAGTGCAGCTGCCCTGCTCCCAGACATGCTCCAGATCCTCAGCCCCGATCAGGACAAGGTCATATTCACCGATTTCCTCAACGCTGTCGCCGACTATCCTACGCACACCGGCCCCGCGTTCTATAAAATTAAGCTCATATTCCTTGTGACGGTGAAGAGGATAGGTAAATTCGGTCTTGTGGCGCTCTGCGATGTGGAAACAGTCTTTCTCAGAAAGTCTCGTTATTTCCGTAAGTACTTTGCTCATTATATGTGGTTTTGTCATCAAAAATAATCATTTTTCTTCAAAATGATACTTTTTTAGCATATTTTTCAATATTTAGTGGAGCTGACAATATGCGCATGCCTAAGATTTTCATTTAAATCGCTATCTTTGGGCGACATAATTCAAGACATGGAAACTTCAAAGAAAACACCGGCAGAAATGTTTGCTGCACACGCGCTTGCATCACAGGCAAAAAAAGAATTGACAGAAAACATACTTCCATACTGGACACAGAAGATGTGCAATCCTTCCGGAGGATTCCACGGCAGGATTACGGGAAGCGAAAAGCTTGACCCTGAAGCCCCGAGAGGAGCAATCATGAATGCACGCCTGCTTTGGACTTTCGCCTCGGCGCACCGGCTGTTGGGCAGTCAGGCCACCGGTGAGGCCGGCAACGCCTGCTACCTTGACATGGCGTTCAGGGCCAAAAGGGAAATCATAGACAAGTTTTACGACCCCGAGCACGGCGGGATATACTGGTCGCTGGATGCTTCCGGCAATCCGCTTGACACAAAGAAGCAGATTTATGCAATCGCATTCGCAATATACGGGCTGAGCGAACTATACCGCGCCTGCGGTGATTCCGAGGCACTGGAATATGCCGTAAAGCTGTTCAATGACATAGAAGAGCACAGTTTCGACTCAGAGAAAGACGGATATTTCGAGGCCTTCACCCGCGAGTGGAATACAATCGGCGACATGCGCCTGAGCGACAAGGATGCGAACGAAAGCAAAACAATGAACACGCATCTGCATGTGCTTGAAGCATATACATGCCTGTTCCGCGTTTGGAAGGACGAGCTTTTGGAAAAGCGCCTGAGTGGTCTTATCGGGATTTTTGAAAGGCATATCCTCGGGTCGGACGGACATCTCAGGCTATTCTTTGACAATGACTGGAAATGCGGCTACAACATAGTTTCATACGGACACGACATCGAGGCTTCATGGCTTATTCACGAGGCTGCCCTCGTGCTCGGGGATGCAGAGGTGCTCGAACGGGTCGAGAAGCTTGTGCCGCGAATAGCTGCGGCCGCGGGAGAAGGCTTCACTCAGGAAGGCGGGATGATATATGAGATGCACAGGCAGCAGGATGCCGGATGCCAGATTGACGGCGACAGGCACTGGTGGGTGCAGGCCGAAAGCGTGGTCGGCTATTTCAACCTGTGGGATCATTTCGGCGACCAGACAGGACTGGAGAACGCGATAATGTGCTGGGAATTCATCAAGGCCCACATCATAGACAGGGAAAACGGCGAATGGTTCTGGAGTCTGCGTGCAGACGGGACGGTGAACAAGGATGATGACAAGGCCGGATTCTGGAAATGTCCATACCACAACGGACGCATGTGCATGGAACTCATCGAAAGGACCAGATAGCCCGTAAAACACAAAACACTGACAGCCAACAGGACGCGCAAACACAGGTGCCGTCCACGAAATGCCCCACGTAATTAATAATTCGCTATGATTCAGAGACTTATATTTTTCGCACTTTTATTAATCCCATCTATTGCAGAGGCAAAGATATGGATTCCCGAAATACTCGGGGACAACATGGTACTGCAGCAGCAGACAGAAGTAAAGCTGTGGGGCAAGGCGGCTCCATGTAGCGATGTGACAGTCACGTCTTCGTGGAGCAAACAGAAGATCCGCACCAGGAGCTCGGCAGACGGTTCATGGGAACTTTCCGTCACGACCCCTGCGGCCTCCTATGTCTCTCAGAGCCTGACAATTTCGGACAAGGAATCGTCTGTCGCCATAGAAGACATACTGATCGGAGAGGTGTGGTACTGCTCCGGGCAGTCAAATATGGAAATGCCTTTGGGAGGATTCTGGAATTGTCCGGTGGAAGATGCAAACCGGACAATAGCCACAGCCGGCAGATACAGCGGAATCAGGGTTGTGACCATTCCGAAGACGGCTGCGCTGGCACCAAAGGACAATGTCAGTGCAAAATGGATGAAAAGCACGATTGAAAATGCACCGCAGTTCAGCGCGACCGCATATTTCTTCGCCAGGATGCTCTCCGATGCGCTTGACGTCCCCGTGGGAATCATCGTATGCAGCTGGGGTGGGAGCAAGGTAGAGGGATGGCTTCCGGAAGACATCGTCAGAAGTTATGGAGAATTTGATTTCGAGAAAGAATATTCTCAGGTTGTTGAATATGACTGGCAATGGCACTATTATACTCCGAGCATAATGTACAATGCGATGTACCACCCTATAAGGAAATATACCGTAAAGGGCTTCCTGTGGTATCAGGGAGAATCGAATGTCGGACGCCACAAAGACTACACGGAGAGATTTGCGTCAATGGTGGACATCTGGAGAGCAAACCAGGGAGGCGAAGAGAAGCCGGTCTTTCTTGTAGAGCTTGCACCGTATCAATATGGTGACGACATCTCCGGGCCTCTTTTCCGCGAGATGCAGCACGGGATTCCGGCTACGGTAAGCAACTGCGGAGTTGTCTGCACGAATGACCTTGTCTATCCGGACGAGCCGCAGCAGATACATCCACGGATGAAGAAGCCTGTTGGCGAAAGGTTGGCATACATGGCCCTGAACAAGGCATACGGCTACCAGGCCGTGGGATGCGAGGGACCTTCATACAGGTCAATGGAGGTAAAAGGAAATGTTGCGGAGCTGTCTTTCGACAATGCATCCGAGGGATTTACGCCATGGAACGGTCTTGAAGGCTTCGAGATTGCCGGCGAGGACAGGATATTTTATCCTGCAACAGCACATCTGGACACAGACAAGAAGACAATATTAGTATCGGCTCCTGAGGTTCCGGCTCCGGCAGCAGTCCGCTATTGTTTCCATGACTTCATGCCGGGCAATGTAATCGGCATGCGCTCTCTCCCGCTCGTCCCTTTCAGGACGGATTGCTGGTAAAACTATGATCCAGACTTTTACATTCCTCTCCTGCTGCAGAAACAGAAGATTGTCAAACAGATAAAATATTGGACTTAACAGCAATCATCACTGATGGCACTATAAAATATTTTGTGTAAAATGCCAAAGAAAATGACAGTAAAGAATTAAGCAGTGTCCAATGAATTTCTAAGTCAATTTAAGACGAAAGCCGATGTGAGTAAGTTCCTCAAACAACTCCATGCGCAAGTATTGGAGAAGATGCTTGAGGGAGAAATAGATGTTCATCTTGGCTATGAGAAAAACTCCGCAAGCGGAAACAACAGTGGGAATTCCCGTAACGGCAAATCCTCTAAGAAAATTCAGACCGAGCATGGTGAATCCGTCATCTTCGTCCCCCGTAACGGAGAGTTTGAACCGATAATTGTTCTTAAATACGAGAGCAGCGGTGCGTCTATTGAGTAGCTCGTCATCTTTCTAAATGCCAAAGGGATGAATGTCTCTGACATCGAAGAAGAGATGCGGGAAATCTATGAAATAGAGCTCTCTACTTCCGCCATATCCATTATAACCAACAAGGCAAACCAGGTCGCATTGGAGTGGCAGAACCGTCCTCTTGCCCCATATATGTCTGATTGAAAGAACGGACGGTATCATCTTCAAGATACGAGAAAACGGCAAGGTTATCAACAAGACGGTGCACAGATATGTCAGACTCTAACAAAACGGATTGAAAGAAGTCTTGGGTATGTTGGTCGGCAAGACCGAGAGTTCCACTTTCAGGATGGATGTCCTGGCCGACCTGAAAGCGCGTGGCTTACAACCGGTCATATTGAAAATCTGAACAGAAAAATCAGTAAGTACACTAAGACCAAACTATCATTTCCCTATGATGAGGTCGTAAAAAAGACGGTTTACCTTTCATTGATGGAGATTGAGAAGAAATGGACGCAACCAAATCATAACTAGGTATTGATTATGAACCCATTTATACTTATATTTGAAAACGGAAGACAGATACCTGAATCCTAGCTTCTCATTTACACAATATTATGGGCACTGCTTCACTAATATATGCAAGCTATTGCAAAAACCTTTTAAACACCAAAACTAATTTCAATTAAAATCAAGTTATGAAAAAAAATTATTTGTATCTGTCATCGTTTTTTTGACAATTGTAACATCATGCGTTAAGCCATCTAAGGATAATGATGAAAATTTTTCAAAAGAATCTCTTTTATTAGCGGAATTAAGTGCTTTTAACGATTCTCTGCAATTTTCTACCTCAAAATCTAAAGCAGCTATGTCATCAAGAGAAATATTAAATATTGTTTACAATGATTTAGCAGGAGCTTATGAAGGAGGAAAAGCAGGTG
>CAMWUW010000108.1 GCA_947177525.1 uncultured Bacteroidales bacterium
CATCAGACCATGCCCATTGTCGATAAAGATTTTCATAGTTCATCAAGTTTTAGTTAGACAAATCAGAAAATCGAACGAAAGCGAAAAAAAATAAAGGAATCTGGACTTTCGTCCGACTCCCTAATGCAAATTTACCACATTTTTGCCATATCTTTGCCTCAGTAAGCTGAAAAGCTTATCTATAAAATTCCATTCCCTCGTGGGGCAGTGCCCTGCGGGGGATTTTTTATATGTTTGAAAAGTGGGGCAGTTTTGGGGCAGTTTTTTATACGAAAAATGCCCCTCAGCTATCTGAGAGGCATTTTGGAGAGGTGCCTAGCGGAATCGAACCGCTGTAGCAGGTTTTGCAGACCTGTGCCTAACCGCTCGGCCAAAGCACCGTTTTGAATTGGATTGCAAATATAGTACTTTTTGTATTAATGACAAAATTTATTTTGGATATTTGCATCTGAAAGGGCAACGGGCAGATTCTGCGCGAACTTCTGAAGCCTTGGCAAAGATTCTGGCACTGCTTGCAGAAAAGCGGAAAAGTCACGCGGCAAAATGTTCCGGCAAATCTTTTCAGAGAAGCCGGAAATGGCCGTCAGCGCCAGCTCATACCGGAAGCGGACATTCCGTAGACTTGCGAGCGAAGGAATTCCCGGAAAGCAGAAACGGCTGCAGCATCATTGGAGGCATCGGGCACATGGCGGTCTGGATGAATGTCATCACTTTCAGCGGGATGCAAGCGGGAGGAGGCCAGGACAGCGTCCTGGGCAGCTACTGAAAGTAGCGGGCCGATGCCTATGCGCATCGGCCTCTCCTCCTTGTTGAAGACTTCGGCCGGAAGCCTCAGAAGACGTACCTTCCAGCTTATAAGACCCAAAGAGTAGTAAAAAGCTGAATTTCCGTCAAAAAACCTCACAGGCAGAACAGGAACCCGTGCTTTCATTATAAGTCTCACCACTGCGTCCTGCCACTCCCGGTCACGGATGCGGCGCTCCGTCAGGCTCAGGTCAGAGACCGCGCCCGACGGGAAGAGCCCAAGGGCTCTTCCGCTGCGCAGCTGCGCCAGCGCCGCCTTCACCCCGGCAATGCTGGCTGCCGTCGGGGCCGTCCTCCGCTCCCCTGTCGGAGTCACAGATATGAAACTCGGCCCCATAGGAGCAATCCGTGAAAGCATACTGTTAACCATAACCTTATATCCCGGCCTTACATGGCCGAATATATCCACAAGAGCAATCCCGTCCACATGTCCGCACGGATGATTGCTCACGGTAATGAACGGACCTTCAGGCAGCATTCTGTCCAGAATCTCAAGAGAATCGTCACCGGACGGAGCGTCATGCCCGAAACCGATTCTATATTTCATGCCGATGTCGGCCAGTACCTCACGGGCAAATTCCGGCCCGGCAACATCCAGATGCCTGTCATACAAGTCATTAATCCTGTCCACCGAAAGCATCCGCATAAGCAGGCGGGCAAAAGCATTCCCGCATTTCCCCCTGAATACCGGCCCAAGGCCCTCCAATTCATTTACATCAATCAGTCCCATATCAGACAAAAATAAAACCTGTCACGGTCATCACAAAATGTTTTCAGACGCCAGACCCGGCAGCACCAATCCTGCCGTATCCCCGAAACAAATGCTCAGCCGCCATTTTGAAAAATCACCCAATGCCTACTGCCCCCGTGCTGCCCTTTTCCTGAAAATCACCCATTCTCCAAGTGAGAAATTCAAAACTCCAGATATGCACAGAGCCGCAAGATTGCAATAAACGGCAGGCCATCCGAAAAGTGCCTCAAACAGCAGCAGGAACCCCATTTTCACAAGAAACACGGCACTTGCCGAAATATTATAAAACAAATACTTCCGCATAAAAGCCTTCCCGCTGCCCATGTCAACCCTGTCCTTCCACACAAAAAACCATGAGCACACAAAATTGGTGAACACGGCACACTCAAATGAAATAACAGGAGACAACACATATTTCCCGGCATAACTCATGAACACATACTCCGAAAACAGCCAAAGCACAGCCGTATCCACGACCGTGCCAAGTACATTGGAAATGATGAATTTAGGCGTCTTCAGCGCAAGTTCCCGTATCCTCATTACAACTTTCTCAAAGGATCCGCCACAGCATATCCCCTGGCATCCTTAATAAAATTAGTAATATGTATTATTATAAGAATCAAGAGTATGGCAACGCCGATAAAATCAAACGAGCCGAATGTAACCTCATTACCGAGCACCGTAAAATCCATGACATATTCACGTAGTGGGGCAACATATATGAAAAGCGTATTCACGATTATCATTATAAGCCTGAATTCGGTAGGTCCCATTCCGGCGTATGTAAGTTTGAATTCCCCCTTAAGATGAGCGTTTATGTAAACGGAGATTGACAGGAGAAGATACACGACAAGCACTGCCATGGCCACATACAGGTTCAGCATATCTGAAAGTCCGGCCCCGATGCACATTATGGCCATTGTGACACCGTCCACATTATGGTCAAGATAGAAGCCGTATACAGGTCTTTGGGTGCCTCTAACCCGTGCAAGAGTCCCGTCAAGAGAATCGCCGTACCAGTTTATAAGAAAACCGGCAGATGCAAGCCAAAGCCATGCAATATTATAATTGGAAAGCACATAACCGGCTGCAACAATAATCGACCCGATCACACCCACCACAGTAAGTATGTCAGAAGTCATCCACCTTGGCTGTCTCTCAGCAAGCCATACAAGCACCTTTTTCTCAATTCCGTTCAATACGGAAGTCTGAATTCTCTGCGATTGTTCCTTCTTCATATTTTTTTTAGTTTGCACCTCATGGAAAGGCGGGAGGCAGCCGTCTCAAAAGCCATGCCCAAGCCATGCGGAGCTGGAAATTACGGCAGTAAAATTCGCCCAAATGACAAATTAAATCTCCGTCAGGCTCCATATTCATACATAGTGCCCCGTAAGACGTCTGAATATTGTCCCGGCTATAAGAAGCCAAATCTGTTCCGGGTTGGGATATTTGGTGCCGAGGCCGAGGTTGACCTCACCGAAAAATAAGAAAAGGGGGCTTGACTAATACTTTTTAGCCAGCCCCCTTATAATCAATTACGTTTTATCTTAATATTCATTAAGAGTAAATGAGAGACTTTCTATATCAACAGCTACTGAGAAAGGAATTGTCCTTGACTCACCGATTTCCGATATTGCATCGGAAACGCTGCCGCTGAATTCTCCATGGAATCCTACTGACGCAGGACTTGCATATACATAGTTGTCCACTACAACTTCACCAGCTGAAATCTGATAGTCAGTGCCGTTCTCCCGGAGCATCGAAGTCGTTCCCCAACCCATTCCGACACAGGTACCCGGTGCGAAGAATGCTCCGCTTACAGGATAGGTTCCGAGAGGGTTGTCCGTATCTACCGTACAGAATACAAGCTGCAGATACTCACTGTCCGGCAAAGTCATCTTCCATCTCCAGACATTGGTCACTCCTCCGTAGAAGACAGTACCATTATGGTCAATAGTCACAGTGTTCGTCAAAGTGAAATCGGCAGCGGTATAACTGAATGAGCGCCTGTCATAAGCATAGGAATGCTTCTTCCCGGTCCTCGCACCGCTACAATTGACCTTATAGACATCTGAACCGGCAGTGACATATCCAGTGACAGCATTGTCGGAGATTTCAATTTCTCCGGCAGAGATGGCTGTCTTTGTACCGCTTTCAACATCTATGATATATGAATTAGCCGCAAAGAAATTGTTTACACTTTCCCCTGCCGTATATTTTCCTGCAGGAACAGCAGCAAATCCGTTTCCTCTGTCCGGATTGTACAGCTTAAGGAAAACGCCTGTTCCTGTACCGCTCCATTGTCCTCCATCGGCATAAGTGACTCCGGTAGACGAAAGCGCCAGTGCGGAGATGCCATAGACAGGATGCCCCAATGTAGCCCCGTCATAGAAATACTCATCAGATGCTGATGCAGATATGACATTGGCAGCATCAGCAACGGCTACAGTGAAACTGCCGCTTATCGGTTCATCCGCACCGCTTCCTATTTCGACTGTCACCTCTGCGACACCGGCACCGACAGCGCTGAACCCGAGTTTTGACGCCTCAGGCACAGACACGACATTTTCATCTGCAGATGTCACGGTGTAAGCAGTCCCTTCAGGCAATACCTGAACGAAATCCATCGCAGAAGACTGTCCTTTGTCAATATAAATGTAATCGCGTGAGACAACTACGGAAGGACGGACAACAACTTCTACCGTCTGCCTGTACTCTCCTGCAGAACAAGTGAATGTGACAGTTCCGGTCCCGACAGGAACGATACGGTCATTTTCGTCCACGTACGCAACGGACGGATCACTTGACTCCCACACATACTCCGTATTTCCAGGCCTCACGGCAACCGTAAACACGACCTCGTCAGCATAACCCATATCTACATTGCGCGGAGAGACTGTCAACCTGCTTATTCCGGTCTCCGGATAGATGTATACTGTCTCCTTGCTGCACGAACCTGCGGCCAGTACAGACAGACATACAGCCATCCCGTACAATATTTTATATAACTGTTTCATTTTCTTTTGTTTTTTTGTTTCAACTTGACAGAACCGTACTATTCATCAAAGGCGACAATGTACAGCTCCGAGAAATTATATCCGGAGTTATAAATCTGGAAAAACAGGCTTGACACCTTCTGGTCCTGGTCAAGATACATTCCGGATATATCAAACCAATATACGGAAGGTGAGGAATAGCCAGGAGTACCGAGATAGTTGCCACCGACATTTCCTTCTGTTCCATTCTCATACGTCCAGGAAGGCCAGAAATAAATTGTATTACCATAGGCATTACTGTCATACAGCACCATTCCCAGACGGCTTAGGCTCACCGGTTCGTTGAATGTTATTGTAAGCCCTGAAACATAATTTGAACAGAAGCAGACATCGTTCACGGAATCATTGAACAATGCTGCATCGCTCCATGGATCAGAATAAAAGCTGCTGCCGTCCGCAACCGTATAGGTAAAATCAACATTGTTGTACAGTATCCTCTCGCTGCGCACATCTTCTCCGGCCTCGTCATTATATATATTGGAGAATTTCATAAACACCATATCCTGTCCCTCGCTCAACTCCACGTCACTGCCGTCCAATGTACAAGCAATCGGAACGATATAGTTGCCAAGTTCCATAGCCTCAAGTCCGTCACTGAATTCCACGACAAAGGGTTCTCCCTCCTTGCTTCCTGCAGGAATAGTGGATTCCCCATTCCTGATGGTATAGCACTCAGAAGGAAGCATCCTGTACTCTTCATCCCCAGTATATCCGTGGTCCGCGTTATACTTGGCAACAAGCTCCTCCGCATCCGAAGGCACGGCAAATTTACCGGCAAGAGCCTTTTCCACCGTATAATTCGTACGGAAATATACTTTGTAGGACTTGATTCCGCTGTATGAAATCACCTCACCGCCTTCCGACTTGACGAGGTGTCCGTCCTTAATGGACAATGAAGGAGGAGTGTTGGTTGTTGTGGCAGAATACTGTCCCTCTGTCTGCGGATAGATATCCGTGGTGATATAGGCTTTCCTGTAAAGGTCGGCAATATTTATCTCCTCGGTATCAACGCACCCCGTAACAGCTGACACCGCCAGGACGGCAGATGCAGCAATCATCATATATTTTCCTATATGTATCATAAATTTTCTGATTATGTTTTAAGGGTCCCGTTATTCCACTGTCCTGAGCGACACGAAATCATCATCGCTTCTCGCGGTTCCCCAATATACATCATAACGTGTCTTTGTCGTTCCGGTTTCGCTGTCGACATATTCAACGGTTGCTGAAATATCAATGTCGTTCCCGTTAGGAGAAGAATCCTTAAGGACTGTACTGCCCTCTCCTTCGTTCAGCTTGTAATATGCCAGCAGTCCAGGTGCATCAGGACTCACATCATATTTGAAACGGGTAAGCTGAGGAACGGTACGGGCTACAGACCAGAGCCTTACTTCGCTGAATCCGATATCACCATACTGGTGTCCGTCGCACAGCATCATGCTGACAAACTTGTAGGCAGTATTAAATTCAGGGCTTGACATGGAATTCATGGCTGTCCCGTCAAGATAGGAAGTGACAGTTCCGTTTTCGCACACAAGAGCGAAATGATGCCAGTATCCCTGATAAGCTGTGTCCGTGTACCATGAACCGTGTCCGAAATCACTGAGTTCATAGCTGCCGACTCCGAATGTCCCGAGAAGATGGATATCCATGCCTCCGTTACGGTACTGCCTTACATAGAAGCCCTCGCCATCGTTTTCCAGTCCGGAAAAGACAAGAGGAACTCCCCAGCGCGAGTCTGCTACTCCAACCTCTATCGCGTAATGGAACTCAACAGTCCAGTTTCTTGTCTCCGCAAGATCAGCAAAGTCCTTGTAGACTGAGGA
>CAMWUW010000109.1 GCA_947177525.1 uncultured Bacteroidales bacterium
GGATTTATGACCGTTCCCGAAGCATCGGCAATAACACAATGCATCCCGGCAATTTTTTCAGGCTCCACGCTGCGGACAGCAGGTTCATCAGCAATTCCGATGCTGAAAACAACTTGCGCCCCGGAGTTGACGCCTTCCTCAGGCAGAAAAGCCTCATTAGAGCAGGACATGGCCAAAAGGGCCAAAGGCAATATCAGGATTTTTGCAATCTTCATGACAGTCCTCCACTATTTCTTTACACACCGCACAGATGCAAAAGCCTCCATCTGCAGCTGCCTTTCAGCTATCACTGCCGTTTCATTGCCCTCAAAAGGAAGCCAATAAGCCCAGGCGTAGCCTCCTGGACAGCCGTCGCGCCCGCTTGTCCAAAGCACAGCCCTTTTTCCGAATGCAGGATTATTGGTTGTAGACTTGTCTCCTTTGCCTCCGGCCAAAGGTATTGTAAGAGTGTTCCCGGTTTCATTGGAAACCAATCTTACGAAATGCTGTGTGCCTGACACATTGGTAGGAGTCTGCAGCGTGCCTTCGGCAACATGAAGAGATGCAGTTATGGTCTCACCGTTACCGGCAGTATATGTTCCGGGAATAGTTGTGCCCTTTGGAAGCAGTGACTCCAGCTCCGCACGCGTCGGAATACGGTAGCCTTCAGGACAAGGCATGTGCGTATCGCTCTGCCAAGGCACGTCCGCCGTCTGATTGCCAAGGTTATTTGAAGGGCTATATCCCTGCCAAGGCACATACATATACAGACGTCCGAACTGGAAAAGTCCTCCCACAGTATTTATCCAGCTTTTAGTGTACATTCCATCAACATCAAGTCCGTCAAGAGTATAAACCTGGTCATCCAGATCATTGCTGCGCGCATTGAAGGCCATCCACACGTTTCCTCCGATTTCAACAGTCCAAAGTTTGTCCGCACTCTCACTCACACGGATTTCCACATAATCATAAGAGCCGGTCATGAGGGCATTCCTCAGATGCACGAATACAGAATATCCAAGTCTGCCGCTCCCCTGCGCTGCAACAGAGACATTGAAGGAAGATATGATTTTCCCGTCCTCTTCCGTCACAGAGACCTCACCTACGGTAACTGAGCCGTCAGTTCCATCCACTGAGCAGATATCCACCGGAGCATCTCCGGCAAACGCCAGAGTCATTTCAGAGACACCATATTCAGGCACCTCAACGACATTCTGTCCGGCGTCAACAGACACCCCGTCAGGAATAACGGACCTGCCTTCATCAATCATAATACGCTGCCCGGAATCAGGTTTACCGACAACAGTCTCCCCTTCTTCCCATGGCCTTGCGGCAAAAGATGCTTCAAGCGATGAGCCGACATTGAAAATTGCAAGCTCGTATATTTTGTTTCTGGCCACTCTTGGAAGACTCGTCCTGAGCACAACGGGAACACCATCATAAGTTCCGTGCAGCACGACATTGACAGGAGCATCGCTTTCAAAAAGGCGGAAGACACCTTCAGTCCTGCCGCTGAATGCCGGTGCAAAGGATTTTTCCAATGCAATGCATCCTTCCGGAACAATGGTACCGTTTCCAAAAGGAAAAGTTTTCTCAGGAGCATCCTCAACTATAATTCTGTCAATCCTGGTTTTCTGGTCAGCAGTTGTATTCAAGTCTATGCGCGCCACTCCGCGTGTCATATATACGGAGTATGCCGACGGCCGTCCACCTGCCGAAAGTTCTATGGAGGATGTCATAAATTCAGTGACAGACCCGTCATTGAATTCCCCTGACACAGGGATTGAAAGGAATTCTTCCTCAGAGATTCCATCAGCACAGTCAACATCAAGGCCGGCCATCAGATAAAGCCTTGATCCCGGATAAGCGGATATTACACAGCCTCCGTCCGCACCCGGTTCCAGTGTTTCCGTACCGTAGAACTCCCCGTCACTGAAACGGTAAACATCCACTTCCGCAAATTCCGCCGCAGAGTCATAACCCGAGGCATCTGCAAATCTGACAATCAGGGAATAATCCTGAAGTTCTTTTTCAGCTTCTGGCTGCACATTGTCGGAGCAGGCACCCAAAAGCATTGCTCCCCAAAGCAGGGAGACAACAAATCTTTTCTGATAATTAATCATTTCTTATGTCTACTACTAACTAATATTTGTCCGCATTTTCCAAATGCGGACGCAAAAATAGATATTTTCCTGATATTGCTAAAAAAATCTATGGACAAACGTAAGTGCCGGCGATTTGGACATGTCATTCGGATTGGTTCCGGGCGCACCCTCAGGAACAGGCTCCCCGAATTTTTCAAAAAGAGCAGTCCAGAATTCAGGCATATTTCCTTCAGAATCCCGGAAATTCATTGGAGAAGCAGAGAACAGGCGGCTTCCGTCATCCCACCTGTAGCATTCCCACACAAGTTCAGAACAATAAAGTTTTCCGTTGTCCGGCAGAAAATGCCAGTCATATTCCTGGCCGATGCACTCCATGGCACGGTCTATGGCCTTGTCCAAAGGGAATTCAGTATTAACGCGCATGACCACGGCTCCCCTTCTTCCTCCTCCTGAAGAAGTTTCAAGAAACTCTTCCCATGGAATGCACCTGACGCCGGCGGAAGACGTAGCCTCTATTATATAAGGTATACCCTCATTCACCGCAACAATTGCCACATGGTCAAATTTCACGGAATCACCCCAGGCGGTAGAAGCCGCCACTGCAGAGGACATGCCCTCCGTGCCGGCCACGCAGAACACGAGGTCACCGGACCTGAAGACAAACTCCTGACGGGCACATGAAGCAATGGCAAGGCATACAAAGACCGCCAAAAACAAATCAGAAAATCTTCTCATCAGAAACTGCTTCCACCGATAAAACTGCGTATCAGCGATGTCGCCGGCACATCCTTGTCTGAGACTGGGGTAAAATAACTAAGGAACTTCATGAGCCGGTGAACTTCCGCATATTCCGGACAATTTTTCGGGACAGTCATCAGGACACGTTCCGCATACGGCCTTATAACCGCAAATTCCACTATATATGAGGAATTGAAAAGGACATCAGCGTTTTCCTGGAAAGGATATATCCACTTAACCTCCGCACGCCTTACATTCGGCCAATTGGAAATGGATTCCACTGCCGTAAAGGCACCTTTGTTGAAATCGCGGAGTATACGGCGCAACAGGCGGTTGTCACTCGTAGGTATGCAATTGTGGTCATCAAGCGAGATGCTTGTGATAGTGTTTATGAAAATCCTGAATTTTGAGGTTTCCGGCACCTTGTCCGTAAGCCGCGGATTAAGGGCATGTATTCCTTCCACGAGCAGGACCATTCCCTTCTCCAGCTTCAGTTTCTTGCCGTTGAACTCCCTGAGCCCCGTAACAAAATTATACTCAGGCACCTCAACCGTTTCACCCGACAGAAGCTTCAGCACATCCGACTGTAGGTATTCATGGTCAACGGTATCGAAATTATCAAAGTCAAAAGAGCCGTCCGGCAAAAGAGGAGTATCAAGGCGGTTTACGAAATAGTCATCCGTTGAGAAAGATATCGGATGAAGGCCGCATGCCTTGAGCTGGATGCTCAGACGCTTGCAGAAAGTGGACTTTCCGCTGCTGCTCGGCCCTGTTATGAGCACAAGCCTTACCGGGTCGTCAAGATTGACCCTCCGTTCTATCTCTTCTGCTATTTGGACTATTTTCTTCTCCTGCAGAGCCTCGGCTATCTTTATCAAGTCACCGGCCTCTCCGCTGCGGCATGCAAGATTGACATCACCGACGTTGTCCAGGCCCATGATTCTGTTCCATTTCAGGTTTTCCGAAAACACTTCAAATGTCTTGGACTGCTCCATGAACGGGGCAAGCTCATGCGGACGGTGGCGGTCCGGAACACGCAGAAGAAGTCCGTTCCGGTACATTGAAAGACTCCAGACAGTCATGAGTCCTGTACTTGGCAGAAGGGCATCATAGTAATAATCCGGAGTGTCACCAAGGGTATAATAGTTCACATACACGTCCCCTGAGGTGGAGAGAAGCTTCACCTTGTCCTCATAGCCCATCGAAGAGAACAGTTCAATGGCTTCTTCCAAGCGCACCTCATGGCGCCGGAAAGGCATATCGGCAGCGACAAGGCTGTGCATCCTCTCCTTTATGAGCTCCAGGTCGCCTTCCGAAACCGGGCTGCCGTCCCCTTTGTCTATTGAGCAGAAGTATCCTTTTGAAATCGGACGCCTGAGGGCTATCTTGCAATCCGGAAAAATGTCTTTGGCAGCTTTGCACAGAAGGAAACAGAGTGAACGGCAATATACACTGCGGCCCGTATAGGAACGGTAGTCTATGAATTCCACCTGACGGCTGTTGAAAGCCCTGTATTTCAATCCCTGGCATACATTGTTGACCAATGCGGCCAAAATAGGATAAGGTTTTTCGAAGCCGAACTCAGGCAGCATTTCGAGCAATGTGGTACCTTCCTGAAAAGTTTTGCTTGTCTGTGTATTTACGCAGAAAATCTTTACCATAACCTGTGCATTTCGTTTTTGGGAACGTAAAAATACAAATAATTTGATTACGGCCAACACAGGCGGCAACAAAATGCATCAGCTTTTATTTTTGGAAGCCTTGTCCTCAGAAACCAGAACAGCGGTCGCATAGCATACCCCGGTCGTGAAAAGATATTTCCACGCACCGCAGATAGCCATCACAAGAAATACTGTACCGAGCGCAATACAAGCTCCAAAACATACTTTTTTCATAATTTGTCAAAAATTTATTGTGAAGGCCGCGTCATTTCCGTCTCATGTCTATAACTTTTTTAACACTTCGCCATACACATCTAACACCATTTCAGTTATATTCCTCACTTTTTATGGAATATCCGCAAAAACATGGTCAGTCATTATTTTTTATAAAAAAGCAAGATATTATGTGTATTTATAACAAAATAACACTATCTTTGCATGTCTACTCTTGATTTGACGTGCAAATATAACACCATTTTTGTAATATAAAACAAATTATTACACATTTTTTGTAAAAAGAACAGAAAAACACACAGACATACCAATGGCAAACCGAGTTATAATAGGGAAAAAGATCAAGGAATATTTTTCTGAGATAGGAATGTCCCAGCAGGAAGTTGCGCGGGTCCTGAATGTACAGCAGGCCGCAGTCAGCAACCAGCTCAACGGACGCCCGTTCGGAAAAAATTCAGCGGCCAAATGGAACAAGGCTTTCGGATTCAGAATCAATTGGCTGCTGACCGGAGAAGGATCAATGTTTGACGACGCTTCTTCCGGCAAAAACGAGGTCCAGATTCCCGCAAGCTGCACTGATGTGCTGCAAAGCGAGAGCATCCCTGTAATTCCGGCAAAGCTGTTCAGAGTTCCGGACCTGAACATATTCGAATATGTGACGCATTCGGACACCGTGGACAGGATGCCCTCAGTGCCGCACTTCCAGAAGCACGACCTGTTCGCAAGGTGCCCGGGAGATGCAATGGCCCCGAGAATATGCAGGGGATATATCGTGGCACTGCGCAGAATCCCGAAGAATTCGACAATAATAAACGGAGAGATATACGCAGTCGACACATACTCACAGGGAATGTTCATAAGAAAAATCGTAGACAGCGGGGAGAAGCTGATGTGCATTGCAGAAAACCAGGCCGACTTCCCGGACTTCGAACTTCCGAGAGAAGATGTAATAGACCTGTACCGCGTGGTCGGAATACTGATTGTAATGTAGCCGCCGTACCGCATGGCCGGAAAACAAAAAACGCTGATTCCTTTTGCCGGACATCAGCGTTTTTTGTTGAATATTGAGGCCAGTTTACTCCATTTACTCAGTCATGCTGCTCTACAGGGCCTCCAAGGCCGTATTTTGTACCCCCATGCGGAATCGAACCGCAACCGACAGAACCGGAATCTGTAATTCTATCCATTAAACTATAGGGGCAGGCTGTATTTTGACCCAAAACTTTGCAAATATACGAATTATTTTGACAATTTCGCCACATTATCAGCCATTATTCTTATTTGGGGTGAATTCTCCTTGACGGCAGGATATATTTTGTAATTTTGCAGCCGGTCCGGAAAGAGGGCGCGATATGCAAGACGTACAGACCCGGACCTTGATGTATAATTTTTAAATACAAAAGAAATGAAGAAAGCGTATGTTTTCCCTGGCCAGGGGTCACAATTCCCGGGAATGGCAAAAGACCTTTACGAGAACAACCCGGTTGCGCGCGAGATGCTCGAGAAAGCAAACGAAGTGCTCGGATTCAGGATTACTGACATAATGTTTGACGGAACGCAGGAAGACCTCAGCCAGACAAAGGAGACACAGACGTCAATTTTCCTGAATTCTACAGTGCTAGCAAAATGCATAGGTGAATT
>CAMWUW010000110.1 GCA_947177525.1 uncultured Bacteroidales bacterium
GCTCAAGTGGATGGCTGAGGGCTACGTGTCTTCCTACGCCCCACTCCAGGTGTTCAATTTTGGTGAATATTGGGAACGGATGGATTTTGTAATACACTGACAATAAGCACATTATAATTTAGAGGCGTGCCAGGTATGCAATCGGGAAGGCACACCGGGAACGGATGGATTTCATAACACATTGACAATAAGCACATTACAATTTAGAGGCGTACCAGGTATGCAATCAGGAAGGCACACCGGGAACGGATGAATTTTATAATATATTGACAATAAACATGTTACAATTTAGAGGTGTACCAGGTATGCAATCAGAAAGGCACATCTGGAACGGATGAATTTTATAATACATTAACAATGAGAACATTATAATTTAGAGGCGTGCCAGGTATGCAATCGGAAAGGTACGCCTGGAACGGGAGGATAGAAGAGGATAGAAGAGAAAGAGAAGAGAAGAGAAGAGAGGAGAGGAGAGGAAAGCGAGCGGAAGTTCACTATTGCATGAGAAATGCGGAGCATTGGTCCAAAATCGGGAAACACAATGATTCAAAAAAATGGCAGGATTCCCTCCCCAAGGAATCCTGCCGTATATAAAACGAACTTAACAAATAGACACGAAAAAATTCTAATGTCTTTTGCAAAGATAATAATTTATTATCCAATGGCAAATTTTATAAAAGAATTCCAATCTTTTTAAGGCAAAAACATAACATTTTGCACCTATACCCCATATAAATGTGACATATAATCCATTTTAAACGACCGTGAATTACACATTTTCATAAAGAGATATGCCCAACCTGGCAGGTATATTTTGTTATGGATATTTTGAGCGGTATATTTGCACCCATGAATCGAAAAACATTATTTTCAATAATACTCATGCTGTCGGCATTGGCAATGAGCCACAACGCAGAAAGCAGTAACAGAAGCACAGAAGAGAAGCCGTCAAAAGTTATCAGCGGTTTTTCAGGAGGGATGATGGTACATACTGGCTACATCAGCGGGTGTGACAATCCATACGGATATGTCCCGAAAGGAGCCACATTCGGCATAGGAGGAGTAGCGAAAATACATGTGGGGAAACATTTCAGAACCGGATTTGAAGGGTATTTCTCAAAGCTTCCTCTGATGGACAACGGAAGTTTCAGCAAGGTGTTCTGGACAGGACTTCTATGTGACTGCCATTGGAAAAAGGGCCGTTTCTACCCATATATCGGCATGACTCTTGGCGGAGGGACAAAGACATCATGGTACATGTTCGACGGAAACGCCTCAGACTGGGAGCCAGAGACTGAAGCGGTATTCCACAAAGAGCCGTTCTTTGCAGCTGATCCTTTTGCCGGTGTAGAGTTGGCCGTAGGAAAGGCCCTCAGACTTACCCTGAAAGCAGACTGGCTGCTGGCAATAAACGGCAATGGCATCAACAGGCCTACAGGCCCGAGACTCTATTTCGGTTTTATTTTCGCACACTGACACTCCGCAGAACATTGCCTGCCGTGCCCATCTACTTTGCCAGCTCTATTTGCAGGCAAAGCCCCCCCCAAAAAAAACGAGGCATCGTCCGCCAGCTTGCAGCAAAGAGCCTGTAGTTCAATGGTCATGCTTCACCGAGGCCAGCAAACCCGGAAACAACAGGCATAAAAAACTGGAGTCCAATAGCAAATGAACCCTGAAAGCAATCAACCATCCAGCAAGCAAAGGAAGACCGAAAAAGTCAGAAGCGGCGGGACTACGAATTGCGGTATTCTGTGGGCGTCATACCGGTGCGGGCCTTGAAAAACTTGTAGAATACTGACTGGTTGGGAAAATTGAGTCTGAACACAATCTCCTTAATAGTCACATTGGAATATTTCAGCATATTCTTTGCCTCAAGTATAACGTATGCATCAATCCATTCCGGAGCTGAACGTCCTGTGGCATTACGTATAAGCTTTGACAGGTATTTAGGAGTCAGGCAAAGCCTGTCAGCATAGAATCCCACGGTGCGGTACTGCGTGTGATATTGTGAAACCAGCTTTATGAACTGCTCAAATATCATCTTGCTCCTGCTGGAAGGCACATCAGTATTGCGCTTTTCCGATATGTGCTCGGTCCACACCCCGGCCATAACATAGAAAACAGATGACAAAAGAGAATGAACGGCATCCTTTTTATACGAAAGATCCGACTTCACCACATCACATATAAGTTCAAGGTAGCGCAAAGACATTTCTGCCTCACAGCTGCTCAGGGTAACACACGGATTGTCAAGGAAAGATATTCCTTCATTAAACAATTTGTTCACATCAATCCGAAGCCCCTGCACAAAATCCTTCGTCATCGCAACTCCAATATAACGCGCCTCCTCAGCAGGACAACCGGACATCACCTCATTAATCCTCACGATATTGCCCGGCACACACAGGAAAAGGGTATTATCCCTCATTTCGAATTCATTTAGATTGACTGTCATGCGGATATTCCCCTTCACGCAGAACAGGGCGAGATAGCCGTCAAAACGGCACGGATGCTCAAGCCAATGAATTTTATTGTCGTAGGTTGCATCAAATACTGCAAAATCATCACCGATTCCAACCCATTGCGAGTTATGGAAATTTTCCTTCAGACGGCTGATGCTGATGTTATGAAAAGCTATATCTTCCATTAAGAACATTTTTAAACCCCAAATTGCATACAAAAATCGCTCCTTACATATAATACGGACAATTATATTCGACCTTTTGAACAACAGTCACCTCCGGAACAAAATCTGCGGGAGCGATTCAGTCCGCAATGATTTCCGGAGTTGGCGCGATTGTTGATTTTGCGGCAAAGCCATTTTGCCGGAGTCCGCAGAAGCACACCAATGCAAGGCTACAAAAGCACGCAAATGCCAGGATGCGGACAATACGGAAGGCATATACAAATAAAACAAACTTAATTTTAGATTACATTATGATTTTTACACTACCCCCTCTCCCCTATGCAACGGATGCATTGGAACCGGTCATGAGCCGCGAGACCATAGAATACCATTACGGGAAACATCTCCAGACCTACATCGACAACCTCAACAGACTCATAGCAGGCACACCCTACGAGGAAGCCAATCTTGAGGAAATCATTCTGAATGCAGACGGCCCGATATTCAACAATGCAGCCCAGGCATGGAATCACACATTCTTTTTCAACTCGCTTACTCCCGAACACACTGAAATGCCCGAAAAAGTCAGAAAGGCCATAGAGCGTGACTTCGGGTCCGTAGAGACTTTCAAGGAAAAATTCCAGAAAGCAGCCGTAGACCTGTTCGGGTCGGGATGGGCATGGCTCGCGAAAGACAAAGAAGGCAGGCTGCACATTCTGCAGGAACCGAATGCCGGCAATCCTCTGAAATCAGGCTACAAGCCCCTGCTGACCATAGACGTATGGGAACATGCATATTATATAGACTACAGGAACAAGAGGGCAGTCTTTGCGGAAAAATTCTGGGAGATTGTGAACTGGAACAAGGTTGCGGAAAGACTTGAATGCAACTGTTGCTGCGGAGGAGGAAAGTCCAAGGATGTCCAGAAGACAGAAATGAGCGACGAAGCCACTGCGGATGAAGACAAGGATGCAGACGAGGCGAAATGCCGCTGAATGCTCTTGAAAGCCCAGAAGGCTGAGCCGTTCTCCGGAAATTCCGGCGACAAGGACAGCGCCGGCATCCCGGACTAACAAACAAAAGGGGGGCTGACTAAAAAGTATTAGTCAAGCCCCTTTTGTTTGTTTTTCGGTAAGGTCAGCCACGGCTTCGCTCCCCTTGCCCTATGCACGGAGACCAGAAGGGCCGTCCTTTACCAGGCGCACAGACAATTCATACAGAAAATAAAGTGGAAGAAAAACCACAGCAAGCGTGAAAGGATCACCGGAAGGAGTAATCACAGCCGAGAGAACCAGCAAAACAACAACCGCATATTTACGGTATGCAACCAGCAGCTGCCTGTTGATGATGCCGAGCTTAGACAAGACCCATGCAAGAAGCGGCAGCTCAAAGACAATTCCCATTACAAATATCATCATCAGAAAATTATTAATGTAGGAATTGAGACTTATCTGGTTCACCACATACTCACTCACCCGATATTCCACCAGAAAGCGGAACGTAAACGGGAAAACGATGCAATATCCGACTGCACATCCGGCATAGAACATCAGCGTGCCAAACAAAAAAGCCAGCTTCATATTTCTGACTTCGTCCGGGAACAACGCCGGACGCACAAACTTCCACAACTCATATATGACATATGGAAAAGCTGCAACCAATGCCATCCAGAAAGAGGTGCTTATATGGGTCATGAACTGCGAGGCCACATTTATATTTATAATGTCGACCGAAAACGTATCATCCCCGAAATCCGGCAAAAACGGCACGAAACCGCCCGCTTCTGCAAAAAAACGATACAGAAAAAAATCCGGTCCAGTAGGTGCAAGAATGAAATTGTCAAAGATATAGGGCATTGCAACAAAGGCAGCGGCAAAACACACCACAACTGCAATCATCATCCTGAAAATTGTCCACCTGAGCGCTTCAAGATGCTCCCAGAAAGACATTCCTCCAACTTCCATCTCATTCTCTTCCATACACAGAACATTTATTCCTTACACCTGAGGGCAACCGGAACAGCCGCAGAATCATTTGGACTCCGCATCTCCTCCGTTTATGTCCTTCTCGATCTCATTCATGCCGTCTTTGAAGCTTTTCACTCCCTTTCCAAGGCCTTTCATCAACTCCGGAATCTTTTTCCCTCCGAAAAGAAGAAGCACGACCAAGGCTATGATGACTATCTCACCGGCCCCAATGTTTCCCAAAAATAGAAATGTTTTCATAACGTTCATGTATTTAAAATTATAACTGTCTCCTGTCACGGCTTCCGCCAAACGACCATTGTATGAGGCTTGTCATCGGAATACGAACCATGGGCAACACCGCATGAATCACGGTAGAACAGTTCAGGCTGCCTTCCGCCTGTCACATACACAGCATCAGCAAAGCCGTATTCAATCAATGCATCAGCAAAGCCGAACATGGTCTCCGGCCCGACGGTCTCGACATAATAAAGATTGCCGTCAATATCCCGGGCATAAGCACAGCGCGACACTTTGCCTTTGAGGATATACTGCGACTGGCATCTGACTCCTGCCGACACGACTGCCAGCTGCCTGAAAAACGAGCCTTCATGTTTCAGGACATAACGCAATATCCGTCCTCCCCTGCCCACGCCGATCTGGGCATTGCCGCCTACAACAGCCATGAACCCGGCACGCCATGTGCTCTTCTCCCTCACAATTCCACCGTCCGCATAATCCCCTATTATCCTGGCCTGCCCGTTTTCTATGCGGTAGTCAGAATTTCTGGTGACAAGATAGACATCCTCCCCGAGTTCCGGCAGGCTGTCAGCAAAACTGGCCTTCAGCCCGCTCAAGGCATATATTCTAAGGGGAACCCCCAATATCTCCTTTTCAGAAAATTCTATCCCTGGCCTGCCCGGCATGCCGTGCTGCAATCCTGAAATAATCTCAGAATCAGGACGGGACCTCGGATATTCGAACCGGAAGTACAGCCGCCTTCCCACAAACAGAGCAATACCCGCAAACAATACTGCCACAAGCACAAAAGCCGTTGTCCTCCATTTGTTCCTTACGCCTTTTCCGCAGTCTTTCCGTACATGACCACTGCCTGCATCTCCGTGTCCGGAGCCGCCGAGCACATAAATCATATCATCGGGATTGTCTGTCTTTTTCATATCAGGTGCCACAACATTAACTTATTTTGTATACAGGAACAGCTCAGCGGGCTTCGCGGTTCATCCTGTCCAGGTATTCCTTCAGGGACGACAGAGCCACAGAAGATGCATGCAGGGAGATTCTCGCAGGATTCGACGAATCAAAAAGGACAAGTTCCCCTTTTGCAGGATTAATCCTGTATATATAGGAAAGATTCACAATGAGGCTGCGTCCCACAACGACAAATGCAGCCGGCCCGTCACTCAGCTGCTCTTCTGCAATAGATGCAAAACGCTTCAGGCTGATCCAGAGTTCCTGATCAAAACCGCCGGGGATTGTCATCAGGCAA
>CAMWUW010000111.1 GCA_947177525.1 uncultured Bacteroidales bacterium
CCACCAACGGCTGGCTTCGTGTAAGCCTGTGTATGATGCGCTTTTCCTCCTCTTCGGGAATTGAGACCTCAGCAAGCATCTCCCCGAGAAGCTGCGGTGTAATCTTACGGTACTCTTCCTCAACCGGCACAATGAAGACTCCTGCCATGTCTGCACAGCCGGGGCTCATGGTCAGATGATCCGGCCCGTCACTGAAGTAATGATGCGAGCGATGAGACCTGCGGAATACAATAATGGAACGGTATTCCCCATCTGAATAATAGGAAAACAGGTTAATCAAAGGCTCATTTTCTCCATCCGGAGTTTCCGCACAGTCCAGAAGCCTATAAAAAAGCTTGGCCGCAGATTTTGACGTTTCGGCCCTTATGACAAAAATTCCTGTCGTAAATCTGCCGTAATGGTAGAGTGAGGCATCCTGTACAGATGTCATATAGCCCAGGCACTCTTCCCCGGCATCATGTCCGGAGCCGATAAGTTCTTCCACATCATTTTCCAAAGGCATAAGTCCGCGTGGAGCACCCTGGAAATGATGGTGGTCCGGAGCTGAGGCACCGCTTTTGGGACCGTTGTAAAAGAATATGAAATCCTGGTATTTTCTTGCAAGATCCAGCATATCGACATAGCGTTTCCATATAGACTGGTCGACATGTCTGTCCATTGCAATCACGAGATGGTCCGGAAATATCGGGTAAGGATTGACGAGCACATCATATTTCTTGCCTTTGCGCCCCTCGAACTTAAGCATCATCTGCTCCTCAGAACGATTTTCACGGCAAAGGAAGCACTTGCGTGCAGCAATGTCCTCTTTAGTGAGCTTTGCGGCCGAGGATATCATCCTGGCCGGGTTGAACTGAAGCCTCACATTTAGTCCTCCCGTGACGACATCCCTTGTCTGCACATTCTTCAAAGCCCTGAAATTACGGCATGCAAGCGGCCAGCGAGAGAGCTGGTCACCGACAAACTTATGTATCCTGTCCTGTCTCATTTGTTCATTCTGATTCGTGCCTCAAGCTCCCATGTGCGGATTCTGTCTTTGTAGAGGTTGTTGGCATTCACTTTTTCAATGTCAAGCGCAGCATCCGAATTTCCGTCCCAGCGCCTGCACAGATACAGCACATCATAGATGCGTCCGATCTTGTATTCACGGGATATCCGAAGCCCGACGGCATAATCCTCGCCATAGCTTACGTTCGGGAAGTTGATGGTTCTCAGCAACGGAGTCCAGAAAGCCCTCGGAGCACCGAGTCCATTTATCCTCAGCGCATTGTTCCGCCCATTTTCCTCAGTCCATTCTTTGTGGTCAATGACTCCGGGAGGAATCGGATTCAGGTTGAAATCCGTCATCATATATGTCCCGATTACCATGGCGCACTTCTGTTCCATGAATGCTTCCACAATGCGCGCAAGTGAATCCGGGCCGCTGTAAAGGTCATCGCTGTCAAGCTGTACGGCATATTCTCCGCACAAAGGATGATGCACGGCAAGATTCCAGCACCCGCCTATGCAAAGATCCTCTCTCAATGGCACTACATGTACAAGTCTGCTGTCTTCATCTGCCATTGCCTCAAGCAGGTCCGTAGTTCCGTCATCTGAGCGGTTGTCCACTACTATTACGTTGAACTCAAAGCTGCACTGCTGGGACAATGCGCTTCTTACGGCATCTTGAACCGTGCTTTTGCGGTTGTAGACCGGGATTATCACGGAAGCTGTCACAGGAAAACTTTCAGACGGATATTCCGTAAGGTCCGGCTTTCTGAAATTCGGCACAAGGTAGCCTCCTATACGCTTCAGATGCTCCGTACATGCTGCCTCCATCTCAATCTGGACAGCCCTGTTCTTAGGATCCACATAATCAAACTGTTTCTGCCCTGACTTGCGCATGTCAGTTTCAACCGTGGTGTAAAGATATTCGTTGATATGCACAATGTTCTTCATCCTCAGGCGCAAATCGTAAAGTGCCGCCCATTCATACACGCGCTCCATAGAGTGCACGGCCCGCTTGAAGGCAGAAGTCCTGAAGACAAGAATGCTTCCAAAATCAAAATCGTCCCTGAGCGAACCTTTGAGGCAGTCATTGAGCGGGTGACGTCTTTTTATCTCACTTCCGTCTTCACTGCGCACTATGCTGTAGAAGTCTGAATACAGCATGTCCGCACCGGAGTCTGAGGCGATGGCAATGATGCGGTCAAGAGCAAACATCCCGGCTTCTGCAGCCAGCGGTTTCGTACAGACTAAAATATAATCTGCCGCTGCCGCATCTGCAATGCTGCGCAATATCTGTGTCGAATGGACGGAACTGCACGGCAGGACTGTAATTCCGGAAAATGATGCGCTGCGTGCAAAAGACTCAAGGGTGATTTCCATATCGCCGCCGGACATGGACGGTACAAAACATTCTATACTTGACATAATATTGGTGCTGATTATTTGCAGAAAACTACAGAAGGGCCAGAAGTGAAGTTCGTATCATTGTGAATTCGCTTTCAAAATTCGGTGTAAGCAGGCCCTTGCCGATACATGAGTCAATTTCTTCAAGCTCCCACCATTTTCCGTCGTCAACTTCATCATGGTCAGGATGCAGTTCATAATTTCCGACTGCAGCAAATATGCTGACAAGTTCCCGTTCCGTTTCCGATTCAAATTCGTATGATTCAAGATAAAACGGATTGAAATCCGTGAAGCGGAGTTCTTCAGAAGCCTCTCTGTAGACTGCTTCGAGTATATTTTCGCCGTATGACACATGTCCGCCTACAGCCGTGTCCCATTTCCCCGGCTGGATGTCTTTGGACATGGACCTTTTCTGGAGATAAATTCTGCTGAATCTGTCTATGATATGAAGATGGACAACAGGATGAAGAGGCTTTGCACCTCCGTGGCAATATTCCCTTCCGGCACGGCCTACGACAAGTCCGCTTGGAAGCACTACCGGAAACCACTCTCCTGCTGCGTTTACAGGCAATGCACCTGCAGATGGGGCAGGAACGACTGGTGCAATGTCATAAGGGTATATCAGTTCCATCATATTCAGTTCAAAATATCAGTTCGGCGCAAAATGCAGAGACATCACCTACCTTTCCCTCAACATATACATGAAGTCCGTCATCTTTCTGTACAGAAGCACGGTATAGGCTGACGATGTCGCCGGCTCTTGTCTCATGATTGAAGTTGATTGACGCTTCTTTTACAGGGACTGCAGACGAGATACCGTAATCAACGGCATCCAAGGCCCAGGTCATATACATCGCATTATTTGTGTGACCATTCAGGTCCACATCAGAGTACGCGACTCTGTGGCTGAGGACGAGTTCCGGCATGGAATCCTTTGGCATCTGTATCTTTGGTGCCGACATTTCCGTGGCATTTTCCGGGCACATGGTGTTCTGGTCCATTATATTCGGATCGCGCACCAGTTTCCTTGTGTCGAGATTAAGCACAAGCCAGGAGGAGGTTGCAAGCACAAGAGGCCGGCCCTGGCTGTCGGTAATCGTATAGTCACGGAGATAGAAGAGGCGTTCAAGGCCCTTATGCCATGTGGACAGCACGACTTCTTCTTTCCATTTAGGAGTTTGCACAAATTTCATGTGCATTCTTGACAGCACCCATGCCGTCCTGGAGCCGATAAGGTCGTCGTAGCCGAACCCGAGTTTTTCAGCATGAAGGTTTGCGATTTCCTGCGCCAGGTTCATAAATGAGGAAGGCTTCAGGCGCCATGCGCTGTCCGTGTCGTAGCAAGGGACTATAAATTTCTGTATATATTTATTCATTGCTTTACGGAAAAGGTATCAGAATTTACCATTATAATTAATAATGTCGAGCTCTTCCGGAGTGTATAGAAGGCTGTCCAGAAATTCCGGAGAATAAATTGCCAGGGCCATATAGACAGCCATTGCAATTATAAGCAGGACAGCTATTCCGGCAATTGTCCAAAGTACAATTTTTCGTATGGATTTTTTACCGCTGCAGAACGCATCAGCTGCCACGGATTCCGCATCTGACTTATTTTCTGGGGCTTCATTCCGGGTTTCTGCCGCTGCTTTTTCTGCTGCCGATGTTTTTTCTGCTTCGGCCGCTTTTTCTGCTTCTGATGATGGCGACGGTACCCCTTCTACTTCAGGCTGCATAAAGCCGGCTTCATTATTGGATGATGATGATGCCAATGCGGCTCCGGACGCTTCAGCTGAGAAGGAGGCATCCGCAGGTGATGACGATGAAGGTTCTGCAGCTGAGATTGCAGGCACATTCGCCATTGCAGGACCGTCAGTTTCAGGCTTATCTATTTCCGGCCTGTCTATTTCCGACGGGACAATATCAAAAGCTTCATTTTCAGAATTACCGTTCACCACGATTTCACTTCCCGAAGTTTCAGACTCAGACGGAAGGACCGGAGCACTACCGGCTTCGTCACCGCCGGATGAAGCTTCCTGTGCTGAAGGGAATGCATCAGCAGCATGTACGGCAGGAGTATCAAATATTGAACGCAGCCCCTCAATTGCCGCACTGACTTCTTCTCTTGTCTGCTGATGAGTCTTCAGTGAAACAGGTTCAAGTCCAAAGCCGGCGGGATAAATGTCAAGATTTTCATCCGCAACAAAAAAGACGGTATTTTCTTTTGTCGCCCTCAAACGCCCCAAGGCCGGGAAGACGACTGTCTTTTTCTGATGCAGCACTGACTTTAGTTCAGTAACGAAATCAGTTATTATACGTCCGGCTACATCGTAGCCGACATTGTTTGTATCAGCATAGAATCTGGCCAGTTCCTCACCCTTGTCAGGCTTTGCCCTGAATGAGAGTTTGCGATAAGGCGGATTTATTGTATATCCTTTATCTGAAAATGTAGAAGGAACTATCTCCGCCACAAAGCAGCCGAGCCCAGGCAACACAACCTTATCATTGTCAAGAATCAGTTCCTTGACCATTTTAGACAGAAGATCTATATCCATAAATTTAAATTTGCGCCATCCGGACAGACAGCTCTAATAAAACGACACAAAGATAGGAAAATATAATGGAGCAAGTGAAAAATTCGGTCGGAAAGTTCAGCCCCGCCACTTTTGCGTGACAGCAACATGACGTTATTTGGAGGTAATTTTTACCGATTCATGTATTGAGGTTCTTTGCCGACCTTCCGCAAATGCATTTCCGTCTTCCGATGCAAAGATTTTCCTCCGTCCTTGCCATCACGAGGGTGTGGTATTCGGAGTGCCATGCACACGTAGTATGTAAAATTCTGATTCTTAGCCACTTCCTGTAAATCGCTGTCCCGTTTTTGGGGCAGCGATTTACAGGATAATATTGAGGGCCAAGGAGTTACGTATAATACAATTTCAGGACAAGACACCCGCAATGCGGAAGAAGCTAAATTTTGTCCATCATCTTCCAGGACATTACCAACAGAAACAGCAGAGGAGTATTTTCGTTCAAAGCTTCAGTAAAGGCATTCAAAGCCTTGCGTATATGCTTTTCTACCATTGAGACAGAAATACCAAGATGTTCGGCAATCTCACGGTTTTTCATTTTCTTGAACCGGCTGAGCATGAAAACTTCCCTGCACCTCTCCGGCAACGAGTCAAGCACCTTATCCACCTGCGACTGCAATTCTTCATAAATGCATTTAGAATCTGCCCCCCCCCAGCCGAAATCAAGGTTGAAAAGCCTTTCTTCTCCCGAAAGCGGAAGGGGTTCGAATCGCGAGACTGCAACTTTTCTGTGTTTCAGATAATCCAGACATTTATTCCGGACAATGCGGAAGATAATCTTAGGATATTCTGAAGATGGACTTCCGGAATATTTGGTCCACAAAATCAGGAAACACTCTTGAAGAACATCCTGCGCATCGTTTCTATTATCCACGAAATGAGACACATAGGCCATCAGACGTGGCTGATAGTCGACAACAAACTTCTCGTATTGTATTTGTTTTTCTGCAAACATGGGCACAATAATAGCCATTATTTTTGTTCCTTCCAACTGGAACAATTGAAAAAGCAGAATGGAAAGTTGGGCCAGATAACCTTTGCGTAAAGG
>CAMWUW010000112.1 GCA_947177525.1 uncultured Bacteroidales bacterium
CCGATATAGAGCATATTATTTTTGTCTTCTTCTGTTTCATGCTTTCAAAGATTTTCACCTATGGTTCATTATAATGATTTGTCAGCTATTTTGTTATGCAGGACGGACGGTCTCCGCATGCGCTGAAGTACGTTAAAACCGGTGCGAATTTAGCAAAAATCGGGGAATGTGACAGAAAAATTCTTAACTTTGTCAAATTGTACTAACCCAAAAACCGCTATTCTATGGCTATTGTAATAGAGAAGGTGATTTCAAGGAAGGACCTTAAGATATTTGCCAGATTTGCCAACAGGCTTTACAAGGGCAACCGGTTTTATGTGCCGAGCATGCCTATAGATGACCTTAATACTTTCGACAGAAAGAAAAACGGCGCCTTTGAATTCTGTGACGCCGAATTCTATCTTGCATATAAGGACGGTGAACTTGCGGGCAGGGTCGCTGCCATTGTCAACAGAAAAGCCAACGAGGCCTGGAATGTGAAGCAGGTCAGGTTCGGATGGATAGATTTCATAGATGACATTGAGGTCTCGGCCGCTCTTCTTGAGGCCGTGGAGGAATTCGGAAGGGCAAGGGGCATGACGCAGATTGCAGGGCCGCTCGGCTTCACTGATTTTGATCCTGAGGGGATGCTCGTGGAGGGATATGACCGTCTCGGGACCATGGCTCTCATATATAACCATCCCTACTATCCTGAGCATATAAAGAAACTCGGATATGCAAAGGAGGCCGGATGGGTTGAATACAGGATTACCATTCCTGAGGAACTTCCCGAGAGGCACATCAGGCTTGCAAAGCTTGTCCTTGAAAAGAATGGACTGAAAATCAGAAAACTTACGAGAAGGCAGGTCAGGAAGGAGAATTACGGAAGGAAACTCTTTGCCCTTATAAATGAGACTTATTGCGGCCTGTACGGCTATTCTCTTCTGTCTGAGAAGCAGATTGACCAGTATGTGGATGTCTATCTCGGACTTGTGGATCTCAGGATGGTCAGCTTCATAGAGGATTCCGATGGCAACCTTATTGCGGCAGGCGTGACGATGCCGTCTTTGTCGGAGGCTCTCCAGAAATGCAACGGTGAGCTCTTCCCTACAGGCTGGTGGCATCTTGTGAAGAATATGTATATCAAGAAGCCTGACACCCTGGACCTGCTGCTTGTCGGTGTGACGCCGCAGTGGCAGAACAAGGGAGTCAATACGCTCCTGTTCCTTGATCTGTTCGAGACGCTGAAGGACATGGGATTCAAGTATGCCGAAACCAACGCCAACCTTGAAACCAATGCCAAGGTGCAGGCAATGTGGGAACCCTTTGAGAAAGAATTGCACAAACGCCGCTGCGTGTTCGCCAAGGAGATTTGAGAATGGAAGGAAACGACAATGAAATAGTACGCGGAAGGATGCTTCCTCCTCTGCCGGAGAGGATGAGGCCGCATAACCTCGAAAGCTATGTTGGGCAGAAGCATCTTATCGGGCCGGGATGTGTCCTTTGGAATATGATTCAGACCGGCAATCTGTCCTCATTCATATTGTGGGGCCCTCCGGGAGTGGGCAAGACTACTCTTTCAAGGATAGTGGCCAGGTCTCTCGGGAGGGAGTTCTTCACTTTGTCTGCCGTGAGCGCCGGCGTGAAAGAAGTGCGTGAAGTAATTGACAGGGCGCGTTCGAACTCATTGTTTTCCGGAGGCCTGTCGCCCGTTCTGTTCATTGACGAGATACACCGTTTCAGCAAGTCTCAGCAGGATGCGCTCCTCGGGGCTGTGGAGGACGGGACAGTGGTGCTCATCGGAGCCACTACCGAGAATCCTTCGTTTGAGGTCATAACTCCCCTTCTGTCCCGCTGCCAGGTGTTTGTTCTCAAGTCGCTGGGGAAGGATGACCTGCAGTTTTTGCTTGACAGGGCCTTGCGTGAGGACGAGATTTTGTCCAGAAGAGATGTCACGGTCAAGGAGACTGATGCATTGTTCCGCTACAGCGGGGGTGATGCCAGAAAGCTGCTCAACATACTTGAAATCGTAGTCGGCTCATTCGGTGGCGATGCGGCGGTCATTGACAATAAGGCCGTGACCTCATGCCTGCAGGAGAATGTGGCTGTGTATGACAAGGGCGGGGAAATGCATTATGATGTGATTTCCGCATTCATAAAGAGTGTGCGCGGCTCTGACCCCAATGCAGCCGTCTATTATCTTGCACGTATGCTGGATGCCGGAGAGGATCCTCTTTTCATCGCAAGGCGTCTCTGCATTCTGGCCGCGGAGGATGTGGGACTTGCAAATCCCAATGCTCTTCTGCTTGCCAACTCATGTTTCCAGATAGTCCATTCTATAGGAATGCCGGAGGCGAGGATTCCGCTTGCTGAGGTTACTATATATCTTGCATCATCTCCTAAGAGCAATTCGGCATATCTTGCAATAAATGAGGCCCTTGCATTTGTGAAAGAATCAGGAAACGCATCAGTTCCGCTCTATCTGAGGAATGCTCCGACTAAGTTGATGGAAGAGCTTGGCTATGGTGACGGATATAAGTATGCCCATGACTGGCCCGGACATTTTGCTGATCTTGAATTCATGCCGGATGGCTTTGCCGGGCACAAATTCTATGAGCCGGCAGACAACAGGCAGGAAGAGGGTCTTCGCTCGAGACTTTCGGCGATGTGGCCCAAATATTATGGCGGCAAAGATAATCAGAAAGGATAGCCCACACCGAAGTGGATGGCATAGCCGTCCTTTTTGAACCATTGGCCAGGACCGATCCATTTGTGCTCCCTTGCCGGGTCATGGACTTTCATTCCCATGTCTACCCTGATGAGCAGGAAGTCAAAATTGAGCCTGAGTCCCACGCCCCAGTTGGCGGCGATGCTCTCTCCCATGGTCTTGAAGCTGAACAATCCTTCTTTTCCTGAGACCTCATCGCTCTTTTTGAGTGTCCATACATTTCCCGCATCTGCAAACACTGCTCCTTCCAGTTTCCAGAACAGGTTGAAGCGGTACTCCAGATTGGCTTCCATTCTCATGTCACCGGTCTGGTTCGGGATTACGAATGTTGTGTCACGCGGTGCTGAGCCGGGACCTACGGTACGTGTCTGCCAGCCTCTGAGACTGTTTGCTCCTCCTCCGTAGAAATGTTTTTCAAAAGGCAGCGCAGTGGAGTTTCCGTATGCATGTCCTGCGCCGGCCACGAACCGTGCTGCAAGAGACTGGCCTGAGTTCTTTCCGAAAACCCATGTCCTTCCCAGGGTCAGTTCCGCCCTGACGAACTGTGAATAGGGTGTGTTCCATATCATACCGGCACCGGTCTCATCCTTGGCCATGAGAGGCTTGAATGCGCTCAGGAGGTTTCCTGCTATGTCGACCTGGAGCCTTGCGTAGTGATAGGAATATTTTGGGACGCTTTCAGACGCGCTCGTATAGTAGAAGGTTCCTCCTGAACCGAAGTCAAAGTGGTTCTGGTAGGCATTTTTCAGGAACGGGTCGTTTGCAAGCGTCTTGTAGAAATTCTGGTCCAGGTCGAAAAGCCGTACTATGTTCAGCTGCAGCGGGTAGACCTGGTAGAAGAAACGGTTCTTTACATTTCCGTTGTAGCCGTATGAGGTGGATATTATGTTTCTGGTGTATTCCGGACGGCTCTGATAATTGTACGACAGGCTTATGTCAGTGCGCGGCACAGGGCCTTTGAACAGACTGTGAGGGAGCAGCAGGAAGCGCGGAAAGCTCAGTCCTGCCGATACGCCGAACTCGTTTGACCTGACGGAATCGTTGAACTTGAACTGGAAGTTTCCCATGAAGCTCAGATTCAGCCACTCCCCTCCCATGAATATGTTCTTGTGATAGTATGACAGCTGCGGGGATACGCCGAAGAGGCCCGAAGAATTGGTCGACGCCTCAAGATTTACCTTGAATCCCTGCATGCGCGACTGTGACAAGGATATCCTGCAGTCCACTGAACTGGTATCCGACTGAGTCATGCCGATGTTTACGCTGCTGAACATTCTGAGCGCGGAAAGTCTTGAATATGTGTTGTTTACTGCTGTGCTGCTGTAGACGTCACCGGGGTATATCGTGTTTAGGTCACGTATTACTTTCTCCCTCAGTTTCAGTGTCTGGGGGTATGTGACCGTGACATCGTTGAAATAAAATTTACGGATAGGATGGTTTTTGTCCGGACTCTCGTTTCTTGTGTATCCGTTTATTGTCATCTTGAGGATTGCGGTGTCGGGTATGCTCAAGGTGTCGGCTTCGAAGAAATAGTTGTTCTTGCTGAAGTCGTAATAGCCCATGTTGCGCATGACTGCACTGGATCTGACTGTCTCTTTTTCCAGGGCTTCTTCAGACAGGTAGTCCCCCTTTTTGATTGTTATCGCTGCAGTGTCCCTGAGAAAGTCCTCCGCAAACTCGGCATCGGGAGGAAGCGTCAGTTCTATTTCCTTTATCGGGAATCTCTTGCCCAATGTCACCTCATAGCTGACTTTTACTCTTTTTTTCTTTACGGAGATGGTGCTCTGTACATGTGAGCCATAGTATCCGAGATATTCAAGATGGTTGCTGACGTTTTCTATTGACTCGTCCACCATTTCAGAATCATATACGACAGGAGCCACTCCGATTTTCTGCACGAATTTGTCCCAGCCCTTGCCCTTGCCGTTGGACCAGTTGTACACGTTCAGAAAAGGGTTCCATCCGAGAAACAGGTAGGAATTGGGCTTCTGCTTGAGATATGGCTCCAGTGAACCCGCATTGAATTTCTTGTCATTGGTTACGCTTATCTTGTTTTTGGCCAGCCTGTACTCTCCGTCCTGCAGGACACGTGTAGTGCTGCAGGAGGCTGCAAGAATAAGTGCTGTGACGGCAGATATCAGTCGGATTCCTTGTTTCATATTGTACTTCTTTCCAATAAGCGGCACTGCGCCGCGGATTTCAGCTTTCCGGTATCCCGGAAACAATCTGGCAAATATATCATATTTTCTCCAATTTATGCTATAATTGTTTTCCGTTGGGATATGCGGCCGCACGTAATCAAAATTTTGGCCAAAATGACAAGCTATGCCAATATTTATGTGGCAGACAGGCCGCGGCGGCTTCCGTCCTGACTTGTTTTTGGAAAAGCTTGTTCTTAGTGTGCAAAATATAGATGTTTCTTTGCATTTTTACGGATATAGTGGCTATATTTGCGGAGTTTTTAGGCAATCCGTGTGAATCGGATATGCAGATAATGATGTAAACCAACTGAATCGCATTACCGACAATGAAGAACAAGTACATTGATCTGATTGAGCAGACTTTTGAGTTTCCGCAGGATGAATTTATGGTTGAAGACGGAGAACTCCATTTTCATGACATCAATATGATGGACATAATCAACCAGTACGGAACTCCTCTCAAGATTACCTATCTTCCGAAGATATCCTCTCAGATACAGCGTGCAAAGAGGATGTTTAATGTTGCCATGGCCAAGGTGGACTATAAAGGCACATATAATTACTGCTATTGTACCAAGAGTTCGCATTTTGAATTCGTCCTTGCCGAAGCCCTGAAGAATGACATCCATCTCGAGACTTCTTCTGCATTTGACCTTAACCTGATTGAGGCACTTGAGTCGGAGGGAGCTGTAAACAAGGACCAGTACATTGTCTGCAACGGTTTCAAAAAGCCGGCATACGTAGAAAATATTGCCAATTTCGCCAATAACGGATGGCAGAACATCATACCTGTCCTGGATAACATGCATGAGCTGGAGGCCCTTGACAAGCTCGTTGAGAAGCATCTGAATCTCGGCATCAGGATTGCATCCGAGGAAGACCCGACCTTTG
>CAMWUW010000113.1 GCA_947177525.1 uncultured Bacteroidales bacterium
GATCTACAGAGCCGACGGAGGTCGTATATTCCGTCGGAGGTGCGCAAAAAAAGGAGCACGATTCACACCGTACTCCCAAAAATAAGTCAAATTGTGCTATCTTCGCATCAATCTCCCAATATCAGTAAAGATGAAGCATTTGACCCAAGGGCAAAGGTATGAAATTTATCTGACAATCAGCAAGAGATTGTATTTACATAGTTGGATTTTTATCAGCGATACGAAGAGAGTTTCAAAATCCCGGTGCGAAGCACCAGATGACGCTGTTGTCATAGCAGTTCCCTGGCCACAAGATGGAGCCTGTTCGTGGCCGAGATGCTCGAATCACGTCACATGTCCACAAAATGAAGCCTTTCCGTGGACGAAACACTCGAATCACGTCTCCCGGCCACGACAACAGTCGATTACATGGCCAGGATTCTTTCGGTTCGACATGCTCTGCCCGATCTATGTTGATGATTTTGAGGTAAAAAAACGACAGAGAGACTGGCTAAAAACCACAATAACTCTCTGGGAATTAAAACAGGCAAGGTCGAGATTGACCCTCTTCAAAAACTTATCCCATCTTAAAAAGCAGCCGGACGGCGGTGCCAGTTCAGAAGGGGCAGGAGGAATGAGATTACGGCTGCGCCTATCCAAAAGACAGAGACATACTTGAAGTCGTAGCTCAGGACTTCTCCTGTGGCGGCATCCGTGATGGCCTGGCCGTCTATCAGCCAGCCGCTTACTACATTCATCAGGCCTGCTGCCATGTACGATGCCAGTCCTACTATTCCTATCGCGGCTCCTGTTGCTTCGCGGGGGACAAGATCCACGGCCATCAGTCCGCCCAAGAATGAGATGAGGACTCCGATTGCAATGCCGAACAGGGTCATTGAAAGCACATTCACGAGCCAGCCGTTGCCTCCGTAAAGGAAAAGGATAAGTGCCAGAGTCTCCAAAATGCCCGCGAGAAGTGCAGGAAGTTTCCTGTCACCCTTGAAAATCCTGTCCGACATGTAGCCAGACACTACCGTTCCGATTATTCCCATCACAGTATTGACTGCTATTATGAATGCAGCCTCTTTCAATCCGAATCCCTTTACTTTCTGAAGGAAGAACATGCCCCATTCATTGATGGCGTAGCGGCTCATGTACATGAATGCACTTGAAAGGGCCAATATCCACACTCCAGGATTCCGCAGCACGGCCTTCTGTATCCTTCCGGCATCGTCCTTCCGGCGGTTGCCGGCAGCCTGGTCCGCATCCTTCACGCAAGACTGTGCTGAAACGCCGGAAGATACATCTTCCTTTTCCGACAAAACGGCAGGCTCTTCTTCTCCGGCCAGCACCTCAATTGAAGGCAGGCCTTTGCTCTGCGGGGTGTCATGGAGGCATAATATGATAAGGACTACTCCCGCCACGCCTGCAAGGGCTGCGCTGAAAAAGCCCCACTGCCATCCTGCGAGCGAGACCATAAGGCTCACGAATATGAAAGACAGTCCCTCTCCGAAATTATGGCTTGCGCTGAAGAATCCGTACCATGTTCCCCGTACATCAAGAGGAAACCATCGTGAGAGGGAGATTATGGCAGGAGGAGCACCCATTGACTGACTCCACCCGTTAATTCCCCACATTATTGCAAAACAGATGAACATGGCCATGCCTCCCATGCCTGCCGCACCGGATGAGACACCAAGTATGCCCATGATGAAATTGGCCGCGGCGGATATCACAAGCCCTGTTGCCATGAATTTCTTTATGTTGCAATGATCCGCCAAAAAGCCGTTCACAAATTTGCCGACGGCATAAGTCCAGTACAGGCATGCGCCTATCAGGCCGAGCTGCCCCGCCGTAAGGAATCCCGAATCAATTATAGGCTGCTTCATCACGTTGAGGGAAGTCCTGCACACATAGTAGAGGGCATACCCGAATGTGGCAGCCAGAAATGTCTGCATACGCAGGCTGCGATAACGCCCCTGCACTTTATCCAGTGGCACCTTGCAGGGTGACGGAGAGCTTATCTTATAAAAGTCCAAAAATTTTCCCATATCATTAAGCTATTCAATAAATCAGATGTGCTTTTGCAGCATCCGGCTCATTCTGAAATCATAACCGTAACCAACATGAACGAGCCAGGCATTTCCATCATGTTGCACAAAATTGTGCGGAAAATGCGGAAGCGGTCCGCATACAACGCCAAACGGCTAAAAAGTCACGATGCGACCGAGCCGGATACTCTCCACTCCAAAAGGTCGTGAGCGGATTACAAATAGCCCGGCTGGCTTTTTATAGCGAGCAGGAAACTTAGCTTTCAGGGGTTGGCAGGGTCAGTCGTGCAGGCCTTTTGAGCGGAGATAGCCAAGCAGCAGCTCAGGGCGGTCAGTCTGGATGATTGTGGCTCCTGTCGCTATAACCTGGTCATAAATCAAGGACGGGTCTGAGCAGGAGAAAGCCGCATCATCGTCCAGATAGCCGCAGAGCGAGCCCCAGATGGTGTTCACCCAAAGTTTGGAACCGCTTTCCACAATGCGGTCCATGGCCGCCTTAACTTCCGGTGTCATCCTTTTCCAGCACACCTCGTATGCAAGCGGAACAATTCCGGTTTCCATATACTCCCGGAAAAGAGCCTGGCCCTGTTCCTTCTGGATGTCGATTATCGGCATATACATCATATTGATTTCGTGCTCAGCCATCTTTGCCTCAACTTCACGGACAGGACGCTTGCCCTTTATCAGAATCTGGTCAGTAACCCCAAGTTCCTCAGTCACGGCAAGCACCAAGTCATAATATTCGTATCCCTGGTCAACATTCACGACTATCCTGTCACGGCAGCATTCCAAGGCCTCACGAAGAGTGCATATATGCATCGAATCCGTAACCACTCCATGGGCACGCCTAAGACGGAATTTCATAAGTTCATCGTATGTATAATCGCTCACAAGGCCTTTGCCATTGGTACAGCGGTCTATGGTCTTGTCATGGCTGAGCACAAGGACACTGTCTTTGGTCAGCTTGAGGTCAAGCTCCATGACATCCGCGCCCATGCGGATGATTGACTCTATGGCAGGTATCGTGTTCTCCGGCCAATTGCGCCAGTCTCCCCTATGGACTACCACAACGACATCTTTTGCAGAAGAATCATGCAAAAGGGCAATTACTTTTTCAGCCCGGTTTGCATCAGGCTGGCAATCATGGCTGCCGCAGCATCCGGCAATGGCATAAAGCACCGACAGCAGTGCGATAAAAGATTTTTTCATATCAAGGTATTTTTATATGTTTATATTCAATTAATTACAGCAGAGCACCTACCCGAAAAGTCCGTTCAGAAGTCCAGCGAGACGGTATCCGGCGTACAGAAGCTGTGTCTCGACAAGAGGCAGAGCCTTGTTCAGGAAATCCTGTCCGAGCCGCTGGTCAGGAGCTGCCCATTCAAACTGGACCTCACAGCGCACGGCATTGTCATGCAGCCATTCCCTGGGTGTCCCGGCAGCCATCTCCTTCACCTTGGAGCGGGGCAGAATGTCAATCTCCCCTGCCCACTCGGCCGGAGACCATATCCGCGAGACACGAATGATTTCATTGTCCCACACGTGATGCACATAAAATTTATGGGGCTTGTGATATGCATCCTCAAAAAAGACATCATATTTCATCTCATGTGACTTATATTTTATATGTGCAGGACAATGCATGTCAGCAACAAGATGGATAATGAACTTTATGTTCAATGCCACCAGGGAATCAGGCAGTCTCCTGTAATTCCCGAGAGCCTGAACTGCCTGCTCAAGACCATAAATCGCATTTCCTTTTTTCGTCAAAAGGCTGTCAGCATAAACAAGGTCCGAATTGACAGGAGCTACATGCCAGCCGTCAGTATAGCTGTATTCCGGTGTAGAGCGGTACTCGTCCATCCATTTTGCGTAATACGTTATGGTGTGCCCGTCCAGATATCGGGCAATATTCTTTCTCGCCTTTGCCGTAAGGTGTCTTTCGGCTATACGCGTGACGGTCTCATGGCCTTCCCTGCCCCATCCGGATGCCGGAACATTCAGAAGGAGCAGCAAAACGGCCAGCAAGATTTGTTTTTTGCAATAAATCGGCCCTGTATCGGCAGAGCCACGGCAATACATCCTGATCATCTGACTATAAGGTAATCTTGTTCATGTCCCAAAACTATTTCTTCAGCTATGCCGCGCAAATCAGCCGCCACCTGCGGATTTATGCCGCAGTCAGCCGGGGTGCCTGAAAATCTCTCTCCGAAAAGCACGAGATAATTGACACATGCCTTCAGGTAGGCTCCGTATGCGGACTGGTGCTTATTGTCCGTATGATACAGGTTCACGGACGGATACAGTTCACGGCAGCGCGCGAAAGCCTGGCCTATCGGAGACACCCATGCGGAAGCTGCCTGCGCCATGGCCTTTGTTCCAGATGCAAGATATCCGTCAAACGATGCAAGCGTACCTCCATACGAACCTGCTTTTCCGTTGAATGACCACGTATTCTCAATAATGACCCGGCATGAAGGAGAAGCCGAACGCACCTTATCCGCAAGAGCAACAGCCGCATCACAGATTGAAGCCGTGCCGGAAAGCGCATAAATGGCCGGATTCTCGCTCTGGTCCTGCAAAAAGGCAAAATCATATCCTCCAAGCCCTACAACCTCATCAGACAAAGACAGCACAGCATGCTGAGACAGATTCTGCGAGCCTTTCACATGTCCCTGCAAATCAACGAAATTACCCTCGCGGGCGGCAATCTCCTGAAGATACCACAGAGGATTGTTATAATATGAAAACGAATTTCCGAGGGCAAGCACACGCCTTGTCACCTTTGGAGCTGCCGTGCCTATCTTGCTGCAATACGCTCCCGAGAAACCGAACGCGGGGATGAAAATGTCAGCCGACGTATTGGACACGCTCTCTGTGATGCCGCTGCATGTATATGTCCCGACTGCACGCAGGCGGACTTCCAGAGTGCCTTCAGCAAGCGCATTCTCCACCCTGAACATCTGGAACACGGAAGCATGCTGATAGTCAGTTCCCGACTGCACGCCCGAGTTCATGAAAGTATATTTCAATGATGCGTCCTCGGACGCCGTGCGCAGATTCCCCTCAACGCTCTTCCACTGCCCGCAGTCAAGATATTCCAGCACGAAATATTTGTGCGCATTGGTCTTGCTTCCGATTATTGCATTGAACTGGAACCATGTCCCGGCCTCAACACCCTCAACCGGCATGCTGAAAAGCAGACAGTCGTCCTTTACAAGAGTCCCCACATACGGTTTGCCTGAAGAAACAGAATATGTGAACGGAACCGCGGCATTCGCCTCTCCCCTAACTGCGGAAATCGTCCCCGATGTCCCGTCAGTGGCAGGAATGATATGGGAAGGTGACGTCCAGAAGTCAGTATATTTCCCGGTTCCGGTCGAAGTGAACACCCATTTTGAAGCGTCCGTCGCGACAGCCGGAGACTGGCTTACATTAACCGCAGCAGTCTGCGTCCCGTCAACAGAAGAAAAAGTCAGGGTTCCGGTACGCACTGAAGAAGTCATGTTAAGTCCCGCCTTCACATAAAGCCTCTGCACAGAAGCATTCATCTTGCCCTCTCCGGTTTCCGCTCCGGAAGCATCCGCCAGACCCAGCCAGCTGTCAGATGAAGAAACTGTCCAGTCCCATGTCTTGGATGAGAGTCCCACAAGAGCAGTTCCTCCGGTGTATGTGAACGACACTTCCGAAGGCTCTGTCCCGAACTCGTCACCAGCCGTCACTGAATCCGCCGACCACCATATATTCATAGG
>CAMWUW010000114.1 GCA_947177525.1 uncultured Bacteroidales bacterium
GAGAAATAAGTTGCAGCATCAATACTGATCCCAGCTCTTTATCTGTATGTCATCCATTGACATGGCGCAGAAAGCACGAATGAAAGCTGTTGCGAGACGGGCATTCGTGATGAGCGGAATATTGAAATCGATGGCAGCCCTTCTCACATGATAGCCGTTTGTAAGTTCCTTGTGCGAGAAGTTCTTAGGTATATTGATGAGAAGATCTATTTCCTTGTTTGCCAACATCTCCAAAGCCGGACGATATTTGGTGGCAAGCTCAGGGTCCTGAGTCTCTGTAGGCCAGATGACACGTTCCGCAGGCACCTCATTTTCATTCAGGTAACGGCATGTTCCCTCTGTGGCAAACAGCTTATATCCCCTTTCATGCAGCAGACGGCACGCTCCGAGAAGGTCGGCCTTCTGCAATGCATTTCCGGAAGATATGAGAATATTTTTCTTAGGTATTTCATAGCCTACTGACAGAAGCGAATTGAGCAAAGCCTCGTTGAAGTCATCTCCGATGCACCCTACTTCGCCTGTAGAATGCATGTCCACTCCCAATACAGGGTCAGCCTGCTGGAGACGCGAGAATGAGAACTGCGAAGATTTGATTCCCACGTAGTCAAGGTCAAAGGCAGACTTGCGCGGCGCTGTAGGCCTGAGGCCGAGCATAGCCTTGGTCGCAAGCTCTATCATATTTATCTTCAGCACTTTTGAAACAAATGGGAAGCTTCTGGAAGCACGCAGGTTGCACTCAATTACCTTGATATAATTGTCTTTTGCGAGGAACTGGATGTTGAAAGGTCCGGTAATCTCCAGTGCAGATGCTATCTTTTTGGCGATTTTCTTAATCCGGCGCACAGTCTCGACATAGAGCTTCTGAGGAGGGAACTGGATTGTTGCATCTCCAGAATGCACACCTGCAAACTCAATGTGCTCGCTTATGGCATAGGCAATGATTTCCCCTCCGTCGGCAACTGCGTCAAACTCAATTTCCTTGCACCTCTGCATGAATTCGGACATAACCACAGGATGCTTTTCCGAAACCTCGGCAGCCAGTCCGAGGAACTCAGTAAGTTCCTCATGGTTGTAGCACACATTCATTGCCGCACCAGAAAGTACGTATGACGGGCGCACAAGAACCGGGAAGCCCACCTGGCCGATAAACTTGTCCACCTCTTCAAAGTTGGTAAGTTCCTTCCACTTCGGCTGGTCTATGCCAAGGGCGTCCACTATGGATGAGAATTTGTGGCGGTCCTCGGCCTTGTCAATTGATGTGGCCTTTGTCCCGAGTATGCGTACATTATTGCTGTCAAGCCTGAGTGCAAGGTTATTCGGAATCTGTCCTCCTACAGAAACTACTGTTCCATGCGGCCTCTCCAGATCATGTATGTCCATAACCCTCTCAAAGGTCAGTTCATCGAAATAAAGACGGTCACACATGTCGTAGTCCGTGGATACGGTTTCCGGGTTATAATTTATCATGACTCCCCTATACCCCTGCTTGCGTATAGTCTGAAGGGCATTTACGGAACACCAGTCAAACTCTACAGAACTTCCGATGCGGTAGGCGCCGGAACCGAGCACAATCACAGATTTGCCGTCATCCTGGAATTTGATGTCATTGAAATTGCCTCCGTATGTCAGATAAAGATAATTTGTCGCCGCAGGATATTCTGCTGCCAACGTGTCAATCTGCTTTACACAAGGGACAATGCCGTTGGCTTTGCGGAAGCATCTTACAATATCTTCTGCATCGTCACTGTCAAGGCCCTTATAAAGTGCATTGGCAATCTGTACGTCTGAGAATCCCTGGACCTTGGCCTTTTTAAGGAGTTCAAGAGGCATTTTCTCGCAGCAGTCATATTGCCTCATCTCCTTATGCGTGTCCACGATTCCCTTGAGTTTATTGAGGAACCACCTGTCAATCTTGGTCAGCGCATAAATCTGTTCGACAGTGTATCCGGCCTGCAGTGCCTTGCTTATTACGAAGATACGGTTGTCCGTAGGCTCATTGAGGGCCTGGTCTATATCATCAACCTTTATATCCTTGTTTCCGACAAAGCCGTTTGCCCCCTGGCCTATCATTCGGAGTCCTTTCTGTATGATTTCCTCAAAATTGCGGCCTATGGACATTACCTCACCGACGGATTTCATGCTTGACCCGATTTTACGGGACACTCCTGTAAATTTGGACAGGTCCCAGCGAGGTATCTTGGCAACTACATAGTCAAGGGCAGGCTCAAAGAATGCAGGCGTCTCTTTCGTGACTGAGTTCTTTATGTCGAACAGACCGTATCCGAGTCCTACTTTTGCCGCTACAAATGCGATAGGGAAACCTGTAGCCTTTGATGCAAGTGCAGACGAACGGCTCAGTCGCGCATTCAGTTCGATGACATAATAGTCCATTGATTCCGTATCGTATGCATACTGGACGTTACATTCTCCGACGATGCCGATATGACGCACCATCCTGATGGCAAGGTCACGGAGGAATGAGCATTCTTTTGCGCTGAGAGTCTGCGTAGGGGCAACTACAATTGATTCTCCAGTATGGATTCCGAGAGGGTCGAAGTTCTCCATATTACAGATGGCAATGCAGTTGTCGTAGCGGTCCCTCATCACCTCATACTCAATTTCCTTCCAGCCTTTAAGCGATTTTTCCACAAGTACCTGAGGAGAGAATGAGAAGGAGCTCTCGCAGAGGGTCACGAGCTGCTCTTCGTTGTCACAGAAGCCGGAGCCAAGTCCTCCGAGAGCGTAAGCTGCCCTCACAATGACAGGATAACCGAGCTCTGCAGCAGCTTTCTTTGCATCTTCAATGCACTCCACAGCATGAGACTTTATTGTCTTGACATTTATCTGTGCGAGCTTTTCATTGAAAAGTTCCCTGTCCTCCGTATCCATTATGGCCTGCACCGGGGTTCCGAGGACCTTGACATTGTATTTTTCAAGTATTCCCTCTTTATAAAGGGCTACTCCGCAATTGAGTGCTGTCTGGCCTCCAAAGGCAAGGAGAATGCCCTGCGGTTCTTCCTTACGTATGACTTTCTCGACAAAATAAGGAGTGACAGGCAGGAAATACACTTTATCCGCCACCTGGTCGGAAGTCTGGACTGTCGCAATGTTCGGGTTTATGAGAACTGTTTCAATCCCCTCTTCCCTCAAGGCTTTCAGAGCCTGCGAACCAGAATAGTCAAACTCGCCGGCCTGACCTATTTTGAGTGCACCGGAACCAAGAACGAGCACTTTCTTTATATTATTGTCTATCATGGAATTATTTCTATTTATTTTTACTTATACTTCGGTTGCTTCAATAGACTCAGAGACTTGATATGAAATTATCCATAAGGGTTATGTCCTCATCAAGGCCGACGCATACCTCCGGGTTGAACTGGGCACCGGCAAATGGAAGTTCCTTGTGGCGGATGGCATCAGCCGCTCCGTCGTTAAGGTTGGTGTAGCATATCTCCCAGCCGGAAGGGAGCGTATTCCTGTCTATGGTGTAGGCCGCATTCTGTGAAGTTATGAATGAACGGTTGCTTCCTTCTTTGCGTACAGGCTGATTTGCACTTCTGTGAGGCCTTTTCAGCATTTCTGTCCTGCAGCCGGCAGCAATTGCCATAAGCAGGTAGCCGAGTCCCGTACCGAATACAGGCCGGCCGCTCTCCATGGCCTTCCTGATGATGGATACGGTTTCTGTGCATGCGGCAGGATCTCCCGGACCGTCAGAAACATAAACTCCGTCATAGTCAAGGGATGTGAAATCATAGTCATAAGGAACCCTCACTACTTCAGCTCCCCTGCTCAGCAGTCCTCTTATCACGCTATGCTTCGCACCGCAGTCCACAAGTACAATCTTTTTGCCCTGTGCCACTGCAACTTTGTTTCCGTTTGCATTGCGCACATCAGCAGCCGGCCTTGCGTTATATACTGTCACTCCTTTGCAAGTCACGTCTGCAGGAACAGCCTTGCGTCGCTCCTCCTTTGCTTCAGACGCCTTATTTTCCTGTCCCTCCGGAATGATGGTCCCGTGCATAGGCCCATTGTCGCGGAGCAGCTTGGTAAGTTCCCTTGTGTCTATTCCGAAAATTCCGGGCAGTCCCTGTTCCTTCATCCATTGCTCCAGACTTTTCTCTGCCTCCCAATTGCTGTAGTCTTCGCAATAATCAAAGACGACGAGTCCAGCCGGATGTATTTTCAAAGATTCAAAATTCCTTGACAGCTCTTCCGCCTCAAGGATTTCGGACGGAACTCCATAATTTCCCACCAAAGGGTAAGTCAGGCAAAGAATCTGTCCGCTGTAGGCAGGGTCTGTAAGCAGTTCCGGATATCCAGCCATTGAGGTATTGAATACCAGGTCACCGCAGCAAAGATTGTCACAGCCGAATGAATAGCCATGGAATTCCATGCCATTCTCCAGACGAAGTGTAGCTTTCTTTCTCATTTTAAAACCTTTATAATTATTTATAAACTCTCTCACAATTGCAGATGGCTTATGGTATAAAAAACGGCCATTTCCCAATAGAGAAAAGGCCGTTGCTCATCTGGAAATGAAAACAGACGGGAAGGCATTATTTTTTAATGCGCTTGCAGTCGAATATGTGCAGATGTCCGTTCGTTTAAACATGTGACGTCCCTCGTTTTCATTATATCTGCGCGAAGATAGAGATTTTGTCTGATTACATCAAATAAAATTTGCATTTCTTATGCAGATGACGGATTTTCCGGGTGAATTCATAAATTTCCCGGAATAAGGCTCAGGCCGCTTTCAAATGGCCGGAACATTACCGGCAATACGGCCCATATCAGTCAACAGCCTGATTCTTACTGAGATATATCATATCTCCCAGAACCATTCCCTCTTCTGTTATCGGATACGGATAGTTATCGGTGAAGAAATCCGGCACTACATAAGACCGCCGATAGCCGCATGATTCATAAAAGCGTAATGTAGACGGTGTCTCACCCGTGCCGACAATAATTTTTCTGCCGGGGCAGATTTCCTCTATATGCCTGAGCATCATCCTGCCGATGCTTTTACGCCTGAAATCCGGAGCTACAGCCAGATTCTTGATTTCTACAATTCCGTCAGGTTCCTCTGTCGAAACTATTACCGCCACAACCTTGCCGTCCACGGAGCCTGCATACAGATTTCCCCTGTCAAGGTATTTCATTATCATCTCAACCGATTCGTCACCGATAAGCAGAAGGTCCATATATTCCATCTTTTCTTCGCGGACAGGCATTATTTTCAATCTGGAGGCAACAAGGCTGCGCCTGAATACTTTCGTCGGTATTCCGTCATTGTCAATGTCTGCAATATGGACAAAGCCGCATTTCCCTGCCACGCGCCTTGAGGCCGCGTTTGCGGCATCTGTTGTAATCAGGAGTGAATCAAGATGAGGGGAGCTGCAGAGC
>CAMWUW010000115.1 GCA_947177525.1 uncultured Bacteroidales bacterium
CTCTCAAGCAGTCCTCGCCACGGCATCACTGCATTGGGATAATAATATCCGCCCGACGGATGCTCCACCGCATATTCAGCCAAAGAGACAACATCCTTATTGACAGTCCTCCCTGAACGTTTCAATGAACGGGAAGACACTCCCCAGGCCTGTGCAAGGAGTCCTCCCTGCTCAGAACCGCTGAGATTCATCAGAGTCCTTATCCTGCGTACTTTTCCAAGAATATTTCCGTTCACGCCTGTTTCCCGTGAAGAGCCAAGCCATTCTTTCACATTCTTGCGGAATTGCCTGAATTCATTCTCGGCAGAATCGTTTCCGGAAGGCAGTCTGAAAGGCACGCCTGAATAAAACGAACGTATATAAAGATACTGCTCCAATGAAACCGCACCACTCCACAAAGGACGTTCAGTTCCGGAAAAGAACTCCGAATCAAGATATTTTACGGCATTGACAACTGCCTCATCCAGATTGTCAGCAGCATCTTCGCCAAGTTCCTCTGAAACACAGGAAAGAAGTCCCCTGTCCCGCATAGACGCATATCTCTCCAGGACAACTGCAGTCACTGCAGGAGAGGAAGCCATGCCCTCAAACCATCCGAATCCGCCGTCTGCATTGGCACATGCAAGAATCTTTTCCACACGTTCCGGCCATATATTCCCAAGCACATCATTCTTCCTCATTCCGTATGCCAGCATATTGGAATACAAGGACTCCGTATAGGATATGACATCTTTTCCTGAAGGCTCAGACATTTCCTGAAAGACTCCATCCAGCAGCGACATGAGGGTAATCTCAGAGTATTCAGCCCCAATGTCCGTGACATTCACAAACTGCCCGCGCAACTTATTCTCAAGTTCCGGTGCAGACATTCCGGGCAGAAGCAGTCCGGAATGTGCCTCCGTCAATGTCTGTTCAGGAGCATATACAGGAACTGCAACGAACAGTCCGTCAGAGACAGCAGCTGCACCGCATTCTTCCCCTAAGCACTCTGCAGGAGCCTGGCCGGCAAACACGACCTTGAAGTCAAGCATGCTTACCTGCGGCACGTCAACTGCAAAAGAAATCTCCGCCGTTCCATGGGCCGGCACTGTAACATGCTCAGACCGGACAGCCACAGGCTCCGTCCCCTCATGCCTGTCACCGTAATATAAATGAACATAAGCGTCTCCGGTGACATCTGCACCTGAACTGTTGGACACAGATGCACGAAGCACATATCTGTCGCCCTCATACAAGAACTGGGGCTCAGCCACCGCCACTTTGACCGGCATGCTCACCAGCATATTGCGGTGTACAACAGCATTATTCATATCCTTGTCGTGAGCAAACACAGAAACGACATAAGTCGAAATCCTGTCACCTGCAATAAACCTGAAATCTGCGACACCGTCATCAGACGGACGCAAAAACGGCTCAAATGCCAAAGTTGACGAAAAGTTTTCACGTACAGTCACATCCTCCATTGGCATCGAACCGGCATTTCCGGTCCCCTTTGAAGCCATAGGGTAACTGCTGTCATACGATGCATTAGTTGAAAGCTGGAACGGGATTGCTTCTTCTTCATAAACACAATCATCATGGAGCTTTTTTGTACCCCTTACCCGCAAAGCAGAACCATTATCAATACCGAATCTGCCTCTCGCACCACCGTCACGCCCTGCTTTTGAAGAGACACGTACAGTTTTCACCGCCACATTCCGGCGATAAATTTTCCCCCACACATTAGGCATAATCTTTTCCGAACTATAATCATGCACCGCTGCCAGAATCTCCGCATCAGCAGAAGTCCGGACCTTGACAATGCATTCCGCACCAGGAAGTGCCTTATCCGTAAAGCGCATGAATTCAAGAGGAATGTCTGTTGTGTCCGCCTTCCTCGTCCAGACATGTGTATAGTCGTAGACCTTTCCGTTCCTGAAATACAGGACATTCATGCTCACACCGTCAGGATATTCCGCCTTGTAATCATAAGACACCGTCCCCACACAGCCATCAGAGCCACAAATACTTACAAGCCTTGAATCAAGCAGCTGCGCATTGGCCCCGAAGAGTTCAACAACAGCCCATACAGGACCATCTCCGCATCCGAACTCCAAAGATATGTGCCCGTCATCTCCCAAAACCCGGAAATAAGACTCTACGCATGCGTCCAACGCTACATTCCCATTATTTATCTTCAATATATCATAAGAAACAGAATGTTTTTTTTCTGCCACATTCCGCCAGCCCTCAGGCATCCCGAGTTCAAACTCATAAACTCCCTGTGCAAGGTCCGAAAAATCAAGCTCAGCCACATCGCCAGACATGACACGTCCTCCACAGATTTCCTTCCCGTCCCTAAGGAGCCTGTATTCCAAAGGATAAGACTTTATATCTCTGCCGCGCTTTATGACTCCGCACTCCAGCAATGCAATATCCTCCGCAAGTATGGCTCCGTCGCGATAACCTGCCGCGCCTTTCCTTGTTTCAAAACTTCCCTTTGCCGCATTTTTCAAATGCACAGTCAGCCAAGGGGATACATCCAGAACATCATGATGATAAAATTCAAGCGTCTCACCTGACGCATCAGTAACCTTCACCGCAACCTCACTTCTGCAATATGATTCGCCAGGCTCTCCGCATACATAGCTTACTGAAAATGTCCCGTCCGGACCGATATCCAAAGGAGAGTCCAGAATAAGCTTATCATTCACCTTGGCCGTAACTCCGACATGGGCACCAGCCATTCCGTGACCGGAAAAATCAATGACTCTTCCACTTACCGTTACAGTGTCTCCAGGACAATAAAGGGCATCCGGACTGTCAAAGCTGACATCAAAAGAAGGAAGCACAAAATCATCCACCCTTAAATACGATGTCTCCAGCAGCCTTCCCTTGTCCGCTGACCAAATCCGGATGGAGCAAAGTCCTCTCTGTTCTGTGCCTGAAAGTTCAAAACTGCCGGCCACAGACCCGAATTCATTGGTTTCAAGTACTTTTTCTTCCAAGACTTTATCCGATGGGTCGCAAAGGCATGCAACCACAGCAGTCCCCTCCGGGACTACAGAACGTTTCATTCCGGAATAGCGGTAAACTATGCTTTTGAACATGACGGTGTCACCAGGATTGAAAGCAGAACGGTCCTTGAAGACCACTGCGCTCATGACATTGTCCTCTGCAACGTAACCGGCCTCATCTCCATAGCTGTAAAGATAAAGCATGCCGCTCTTTCTGAGCATTCCGGTTTCCCCGTCAAGGCATGAGCACATCAGCTGGTATGATGATTTCCCTTCGGAAACAGCAGCTGCAATATTTTCCGGGAAAGGAGTGTAGCCATCAATGGCCACATCACTTGCCTCAGCAACCACACGGTCTCTTTTATAAAGGCAAATGTCAATTTTATCCAAAGGACGGCCTGTCCTGCTGTCTGCAGCATAAAGCCTTATTCCACTGTCATCTTTTCTGACTGCAAGAGAGATTGTGTACTTGTCATAATTCACGGAGCCGCACATCGTCTTGCCGTTCCTTTGGCATTCCATACGGTACTCGCCGTCTTCAAGCGGCGGCAAGTCAACTGTGACGGTATCATAGACATAGAAACTTTTCACCGGATTCACAGCATGCATGCTGAATAGAATTTCCGGACTCTTGCTTCTGTACACATTTATATCCAGGGCATCAATATTCCGCAGGCTCAGTGCAGCTTTTCCATCTTTTACACTCAATACTGCAGCCTCTTTTTCCATGTCATCAATAAGTTCGGCAAATGCTCCGCATTTTCTGGCAACAGTTCCTTCCGTGCCGGCCCGGAACATTCTGCGTTCCTTCTCATAACTTTCCAGCAATGAACGGAATTTGACATAATCCGCAGAAGATGCCCTGCCTTCCATTGAGTGGAATTTTGATTTCATCAAGTCCTGCATCGGGACAAGGGCAAATGCCTTCCCCTCGTACTTCCCGTACAAGTCTTTCAAAGACGCCTCCCTATCATCTTTTTTTTCAATCTGAAGACACCGGGCATATTCCGCAAAAGCAAACTCGGGATAACGTCCGCCAAGACTTCCGCCAAGAATGGAATGCACTTCGGAGAGTGCTTCTTCAGAAATGTCCCCTCTCCCGAGCAGTGTCCACAGAACGTATTCATAATCATTCTTTAAAGTCGGCACAAGGATATTTGAAAAAGGACGCAGACTCTCGTAAAAAGGAGGACGCGCCTTGTATATGGCCCTGGACACATTCTTCTTCAGGACGGCAGCATCGGCCTCAGCACGTTGCAAAAGCATGTCGGACGGCGTATCCATTTCATCCACAGAATACAGAAACGACAGCAGAGGGTCATTATACTCACGTATCTCCTCTTCAAGTCCGGCCTTAAGTTCCTTCCTCAATTTCCAGTTTCTCTCTGACTTTACTATGATATATTCCCGGCATGCATCATAATAATCCCAGGGCAGCCTCTTTTCAGATGCTTCCTTTTTGATACGCTCCAGAATTTCAGCACTTTTCTGCGGCCTGTCATTTTTGCGTGCAGAATCATAATCCTTCCACAATGATGTCAGGACATGACCGTCATTCTTTTTATATGCCTTGACAGCTGCCAAAGACACAAATGCAGGCACAAAAAAAAGCACTGCAATAATCAAAATCAACATTTTTTTCATTCTTCAGACAAATTTGCGGCAACAGCCTCAGACACGACATAGGTGCTGCCACCGATATATATCAGCGGACGTGCACACGGATCGGCAGCCTTTATTCCGGCAGCCAATCCGCGCGCTGTCCTCATAGCCTCAACTACCGTGCCGCAACAATGCACTCCACTTGTACCGAGTCCTTTCCTGCAGCATAATCCGATATACATACTGCGTATCTCCTCTGCACCCATGGCCCGGCTTCCTGATGCACTGGTAAATACATATTCCGCATTTTCCGGCAATATGTCAAGCACAGAAGCCACATCCTTGTCTGCAACCGAACCATATACTATTATAAGGTCCGAAATCCTTCCTTCAGACCTCATAGCCTCCAATTGTGCAAAGTTATATTTCAGTCCATGCACATTATGCCCTATATCACAGATTATATAAGGATCATCCGACAGCTTCTCCCAGCGGCCGTGAAAATCCATTCTTGCAGCAGTATGGGCAATTGCATCCGCCACGGCATCATCATCCGCAAGAAGGGCGGCACGCTCCGGAAAAGACGGCGTCCATTCTTTTTTCAGCATGTCAACGGCGGCCAGAACAGTCCTGAGGTTCCTGCTCTGGTACACTCCCTGCAGATCCATCCTTTCCAGGATTTCCCCGCTGCGGCCCCAAAGCGAAGGTTCATACTTGTCTGCGAAAACGAGATGTGACATAATCCTGCTCCTGTCACCCATAAACTTAGGATCAGAGATATTGGAATACAACACTTTGCGTT
>CAMWUW010000116.1 GCA_947177525.1 uncultured Bacteroidales bacterium
CACATATACTGATTCTATTGTCTCAAGCTTTAGGTGTCAAACCGGACTATTTTTTCAGGGAGCCGCAGTTTGCAATCAGCAACATTGAGTTCCGCAAAAAGGCAAAAATGGGAACAAAGGAGGTTGAGGCTATAAAGGAGGAAATCCGTGACATAATTGAAAGGTACTTGGAAATTGAAGAGGTGTGGGATTATGTCCCCTCTTTCTCCAACCCTGTAAAGGGCATGCCTGTAGCTTCAGATAAAGATACCTATGAAGTTGTCAAAGAATTAAAGAATGCCTGGAATATCGGTGAGGATGGTATCCTTAGTGTAACAGACCTTCTCGAGTCAAAGAACATCAAGGTTGTCGAAATCACTGCAGATGCTTCATTTGATGGGCTGAGCGGATATGTGAACAACGATGAAAACATGCCATTCGTTGTTGTCAATAAGTCTTTTGATGTTGAGAGGCTCCGTTTTACTGCTCTGCACGAGCTTGGTCATCTTGTAATGAGCCTGCCGGAAGAAATGGAGAAGAAAGAAAAGGAAAGATTATGTCACCTGTTTGCCAGCGAAATGCTGATATCGCGTGACACATTTATTGAAGTTCTCGGTGAAAGGCGCAACGACATTTCATTACGTGAACTGAAGGTGCTTCAGTCTGTTTACGGGATATCCGTTGATGCGTTGATGTTCAAGGCGAAGGCTTTAGGAGTAATCAGTGAATCCAAGCACACCTCTTTTTGCATAAGAAAGAACAAAAGCATTGCATTCAAAAAAGCAGTGGAAGGGACCTCCTACAAAGGAACTGAAGAATCAAGCCGTTTTGACCGCCTTGTTTACAGAGCTTTGGCCAGCGATATGATTTCTTGCTCTAAGGCAGCAGCCCTGCTGAACGAACCTATGGAAGATGTGAAGAGTAAACTGGAACTGGTATAATGGAGATAATAGTAAATGACACAAATATTTTCATAGACCTGCATTCCTGTGGTCTTCTGGATAGTTTCTTCAAACTTCCATACAAGGTTCATACTACCGACTTTGTTATAAGCGAGCTGACGGATGGGGAACAGCGCGAAGCTGTTATGATGTATTGCACTCAGGAGCAGCTGACCGTCAAATCCTTTACTTCAAAAGAACTAACTGCAATTTGGGAGTATTACAATACAGCCAATAAAGTCTGCAACGTCTCCATAGAGGACTGCTCTGTTCTGATATATACGAAAACAATGGCAAGCGCCAGACTGCTGACCGGAGACAAGACATTAAGGACAAGAGCCGAAGGGGAAGGAATCCTGGTATCTGGAGTACTGTTTGTCTTCGACGAACTTGTGGAACACGGCATCATAACTCAGAAAGAAGCCGCATTCCACCTAAGCAAATTAGTTGAAAAGAACGTCAGACTGCCAAATGAGGAAATAGATAAGAGGATGGCAAAATGGAAGTTATAGTAATATGGAGTTTCTGTGTAGAATACATATTAAGGGGAACTCCCCTCTACCATGAAAGGAAATAAGATGTATCAAGGAATTAAAATTTGGACTTGGTTTTATGTTTTACCCAAACATAAATAAAAAACCCATGAAACAACTTAATGTTTACATGGGCTTTACAACCTCTGACAAATTGGCAGCCCACAATGTCTGGCACGTCATTGGATATGATTTGCCTATATTTGAGTTTCTGTCTCTTCGCAATTCTCAGAAACTCCAAAAATAGTTTGGTTCAATTCTAACCTCGAAAAATTGGACGACCTAAACGAGACAGGTCGGATGTCTAAGTAAATCATAAAACAATGAGGTGTTATGGCTAAAGTAACTTCCAAAAAGGTTGCTTCCAAGGCTTCTTCATTACTGAGAGATGGCAGAACCAGCTCAAGAACCAAATCTGTTGCTGGCAGTGCACTCTCACAGAGAGAAACAAAAAGGAAGTAATCCATCAAGGATACGGTAGGCGTCCCAGTTGCAGATTAAAGTGTCTACCAATTTATTACAACTTTAACTTATATAAAAGGAGGTGTAAAAGAATGGCAAACTCTCAATCTAGTTCAGGACATTGGGTCTATTGCACCTACATTACTAGGAACGGAGTAAGGATTTATCCTAAGCATGGCAAGAAATTCAGATTCTGGATTGCCGATTAGTCGTGCCAAGCTACCTACCTTGTCACATAGTGACCCGTACTGCTGTCAGAATCGCCCTGCCAAAATTGCAGTTTGGTGGGCGATTTTGTCAAAGAACGCACAAAGATAGTAAATTTTGTAAATATTGTTTATTCTTTCAAAATACAGGGAAAGTGATGTTGGCACATTAAAGTATAAAAAAATGTTCCTCATAATACCTTCGGCAGCGGAAGTGCCATTGCCTATCTTCCCAGGACATAACGCTCGAAATAATATAATTTATGGAAGCTATGGTCGTCATACTGATTCTGATTATCCTGTTTTGCCTATTTCTCAGGCCATCGGAAGGGAAAGCTGGTGAGAAAACTGTTTCAAGGAAGTTGTCCAGACTTCCGAAGGATGAATATAAAGTGCTCAATGATATAATGCTTTCGACTCCTAAAGGCACGACGCAGATTGACCATATCGTCATATCAACATACGGTATATTCGTGATAGAGACAAAGAATTACAACGGGTGGATCTACGGTGGAGAAGAAAGCGAGTACTGGGCTATAAACTCCTGTCAGTCCAGATAGAACAATCCAAAGAAAACAGAAAACAGCATCTCAGGAACATACGCACAGTTCAAGAAGGGAAACATGATGCTGTCGCTTCCGGCAAATGTCCGAGATGCGGTCATAACCTTTTTCTTCGCAAAAGTAAATATGGACAGTCCTATGGTTGCTCGAACTATCCAAATTGTAGATATACGCATCAGATTTAAATTCTGTGGTGTTGCTGTTCCGCCCATTAGGCAAGATGTTTCCGGCAATCCATAGAAACTCTCCTATATATGCCTGTCGTATGGAAAAACTTTGCTCCCTCAAAAACTCCAAAAACATTTTTAACTTTCGGGCTGTTTCTGCTACTTATAGGGTAGAAAGCGATAAAATGACAAGAACAGAATTTGAACATACGGTTTCCGGGATGCGGGGGAAGTTGCTGAATACGGCGAGACATTTCATGAAGGTGTCGGGGGCTGCCGAGGATGCGGAGGATATTGTGCAGGAGGCACTGACCGAGCTTTGGACGCTATTCGATACCGGCTATCCTGTGCGGAATGCAGAGGCGCTTGCCATGAAAATCACCAAGACCGTATGCGTGAGGCATTACCGGAAACGGAAGATACTTACGGCTCCGATTGACGGGAAGGAGTTCTCCGGAGGAGTCCCGGCGAGCGAAAGGGTGGACTTGCAGGAGACGCTGAATGTCAGGAAACTGCTTTTCGGGAAGCTCAGCGATACCCAAAGACGGTATTTTACGATGAAAAACGAGCAGATGATGTCCCTTGACGAAATCGCAGCCGCTACAGGTCACCCTAAATCAAGCATAAAGGCGGCCATTTCGCAGGCGAGAAAAATAATGAAGGAAAGTTTAACGGAGATTGATAGTAAACGGACTAAGTGAAGTCCCAAAATACACAGAAATGAATAAGGAACTCAGAAAATCATTGATAGAGAAGTATCTCAATGCCGAAACCGATGTTGCGCAGGAGCGCATGCTCGCCGAATGGTTTGCAGTGCACGGTGCCGGGCCGGAAGAGGAATCTGTCGCAAGGCTTATTCTTGCAGAATATCCGGAGGCTGGTTATGATGAGGCTGAAAGGGAGTTTGATTCCATTGTCGCTTCGCGCAAAAGGCGGGTGAACGTTGTAAGATGGGCATACGGATTTGCTGCCTGTGCGGCTGTAGCAGTTGGGATTGCACTGTTCTTCCAGCATCGCCCGACCTGCGATTTCAACGGACAGGAGATAGCTCAGGGAATAGAGAAGATCATGTTTCTTGACATGGAGAATGTGGAGAGCGTGACTGCCCGCCCGAAAGGCAACAATGTCATTATCACGGCGATAATGAAAGACGGCGGCAAGTGCTCATATCTGATGAGCAAGGACGGGGGGACCTCTGCGGTTTCCATCACGGCGATGAATAATTGATACACAGTATTTATAGAAATAATTTTAAACACAAACATCATGTTGACATCAATTTTGAGCGCGGTATGCGCACTTGTACTCGGCACGTCTGCCATGACAAGCCAGGCGGACACAGTGAACGTTTATATGATAAACGGAGAGAAAGTCACTAATTTCGACGGAAGCCAGATTGTCGGCAAGACTGTCAGCGATTACAGGATTGGCGTTGCGACAAATAATGCCACTGGAGAGGTTTCCAAAGTGCATATCATCAAGACTGAGGACCCGGCGTCACCGCTCACGGGCAATGGGGGCCTGGTCATGGGGATGGATGTTATTTATGTCGTTGACGGAGTCAAAACCTCTTCACTGGATTTCATAAAGATAAAACAGGAAAATATCGGTTCAATGACCGTCTGCAAGGCAGGCAGCAAGGAAGCAATGGAATGGACTGATGATGAAAATGTTAATGTACTCAAGTTTGAGACAAAAAAGGAGAATGTTTATATCATTGACGGAAAGCAAGTTTCTTCAGACGAATTCTCCAAATTTACACCGGAAGTTATTTCTTCCATTAATATTTACAAAGCAGGTAGCAAGGAAGCCGGAAAGTGGACTGACGACAAGGACAAAAATGTAATAGTCGTTGAACTGAAAAAATAATTTCCGCTTTGCTGAAGCTGCCATATCCATTGAAGCCAGTGCTGCAGAATCATAACCCCGGGGCCACCTGTTATTGCAGATGCTCCTGGGTTTTCCATTTTAAGGCCCAATAGTTACTCCATTTTCGGGATCACTCGCACAAACATGTGTCCAGACGTACATGCAGAGCATTGCCGCAAGATTGGAGAGAATGACGGAGGGATAAAATCAATATCTCAAAAAGTTCTCATGTGTAATGTCTACCTCGCGATTGGCATCACTTGATTAGCCGCCACATCGTTGCGATGTCTTCGGAAGCCATTTCGAATTTTGATTTCTCAATCAGCAGATTCTGTCCTGTCATTATATATGACGGTAAGATGCGGATGCCGTTATATGAGATTTCCGTATTGCGCAATCTGTAGGTAGAGATGCTTGGGACGGCATTTTTGCGGGTCGCTTTTTTGCTTATCATGTTGAAGGCTTTCTTTGCCACGTCGCCCATAAGCATGATGACCTTTACATCAGGGAACAATGCAAGCTCTTTTTCCAGATACGGCAGGCTTTCCTCTATGCTTTCTTTTGAGACTGCGTATCCGGCTTTGGGAGTCTTGACGGCATTGGTGATGTAAATCCCATTGCCCAGGATGTCCTG
>CAMWUW010000117.1 GCA_947177525.1 uncultured Bacteroidales bacterium
GTATATATTAGCCATTTACAAATTTGAATAATTCTAATTAACCAAATATCCCCCAATTATGTATTTGGGGCCGCCCGCAAGCACGCCGGACAGCCCCAAACATATAATTAAAATACAGAAATCTTAATGTACTTCTTAGGATTTTCCTCAATTTTCTTTACCAGGGAATCCACATCATTCAAAAGTGAATCCAGGGAATCGTAGATGGATCCGTCCGACATCAATTTTCCAAGCGAGCCGTCAGGGTCGTTGAGACTTTCGAGCAGAGCCTTGAAAGACGCCACGGTTCCCTTTATGTCGGTTTCGTCCAGTGAGGCTGTAATTGAAGCCACGCTTGACATTGTAGTGTCAGCTTTTTCTGCTATGCCGCTGAATTTTGCAGACAGGGACTCAAGATTGTCTATGAAATCTTCAATCTGTCCGGACTTCCCGTTCACGGCAGAAGATATTCCGTCCATATTCGCCAACGTTTTCTCCAGATGTGCGAGAGTGCGCGCAAAATGTTCCTGGTTCTGCTCGCCGAGCATGCGGTTTATGCCCGACACTGCCACACTGAGACTGTCAAGCGTATTGGCGGCCTTCTTAAGCAGAGGACCGATGCTTTCCGTCAGTCCGCCGATGAGGTCAGGTGCGGAATCCGGAGAAAGCACCGCTCCATCCTCCACAAAAGTCCCGGAGGTACCGAGGTCGATCCTTATGCCCTTTCCTCCCATGATGTCCACGCTGTATATAGTCATTTTGGAATCGGACGGTATCCTGAATTCCTTAAGGACCGAGCATGTAACCTCGAAGTCATCCGAATCACGGTCATACCTGACAGATGACACCTGGCCCGCCTTATATCCTTTTATATATACGGGCGCGGAAGCAACAAGCCCTTCCACATTTTCATAACGCGCCGTTATTTCCATTTCCTTGTCGAGAATGTCTTTCCCGCGAAGATAGTTGATTGAAAAAAAGGCAGCCACAAGCACAGCGACTACAAAAATCCCTATTTTCAGTTCTTTTGAAATTTTCATCTTTTGGATATTTTATAATTATACTTAATCATCGGTACGCACCTGAATTATGGCCGGCACACGGAATCTCCGCTGACCTTCACGACAAAGGCCTCCGGGAATTTGGCACGGACTTGCCTTAGGGCCGCATCGGCCTGCTGCTTTGTCTGATAATTGCCGGATACATATTTATAGACATTGCTGCCAGGTGATTTTATAGCAACTGCATCCAAGCCCTTGAATGCAGTATCCCCATTCTTCAGCAGGCGTCCAAGCCCCATTATCTGGATTCCATAATATTCCCGGGCGGCGCCGTTGCCGGAATCTTCTTTTGCGGAGACAGCGGAAACCGCTTCCTGAAACGCCTGTAGCCCGTCTCCTGAACTGACAGAAGCATCACAATGCGCCTTATATACCTTGAATGCATTCAGCAGGCGGGAGGCCATTTCCTTCTGCCCGGCCTCGGATGCCATATATTTGTACTCCGCAGGATTGCTGATGAAGGCAAGTTCAATAAGGACAGCCGGCATATTAGCTTCGACAAGCACCTGAAACACATCCTGGTCTATGACTATAGGCCTTTGGCACAGCGGCTTCCTTATGAGTTTGTCCACGACTTCCGAAGCGAAAAAAAGGCTGCTTTCGTAGTAGGCCGTCCACTGGAGGGTATGGCTTATATATGATTCAGGAGAATTCGGGTCGAGATTCTTGTATTTTGTCTCATAACCTTCCTCCAATACGATTACTCCGTTTTCGCGCTGTGCAACGGACATGTTGCGTTCGAAGTAGTCCGTCTTGTTGTTGGAATTCTTTGATTTCTTTCCGAGAATATGGACGGATGTCCCGCTGGCGGACTTGTTTTTGCTGCTGTTGCAGTGCAGCGATATAAAAAGGTCAGCATTGTTCCTCCGGGCAGTCATTGCCCTTTCATGGAGTCCTATGAAGGCATCGCCGTTCCTTGTATAGACGACTTTCACGTCAGGGCAGGCTTCCTTGATCATGTCCCCGAGGTGCTTTGCCACTGACATGACGATGTGCTTTTCATGTGTCCTGGAGGTCTGTCCCAGGGCACCCGGATCTTTGCCTCCGTGGCCAGGATCTATCACAACCGTCCTGAGGCCGAGAGCCTGTCCGGAATTCTGTGCATATAGTTGCCCCCGTCCCGATAAAAGCAGCGGAAGCAGTATTGCAGTACAATACAGAAGCCTTATATGTCTATATTTCGCCATCAATTTGCTTATAATTGAAATTAGTTTTAAATTTGCGATTTGCAAAAATAGCAAAAACTTGCAAAAACCGGAATACAATAGGATATTAATTAATGTCATCATATATTAAAGGTACATTCGGGAAGTGGTTTGAAAAATGGGGATTGGCAATGCTTTTATTGCTGATTCTCAGTTCTTTTACACTTTCCTCCCAGGACGGAAGGCGTGCGCGCAGACAGCTCCGTGAACACTCTGCGGCCTCCGCTGCCGCAGCCAATGCAGCAGTGCCAATGGCAGATGACTCCTTGCCGGCAGGGGCAATAGACTCTGTGGCCGTCCGTGATTCCTCGGCTGTCTCCGATTCCCTCGACCTCCTGAAGCGAAGTTCTCTCGATGAACCGGCGTTCACTGCGGCAAAGGATTCAATCATCGAAGATTTCAGCAACGGACAGCGCATGATATATTATTATGGAGACGTAAGCGTCACATACGGCAACATGAAGCTGACGGCCGATTACATGGAATATGACCTGAATACGCAGACTCTCTTCGCAAGGGGCACTAAGGACACGGCCGGAGTAATAACCGGACAGCCTGTGATGGAGCAGGGAGGCAAGTCCTATACCATGGAGGAAGTGCGCTACAATTTCGGCACGCAGAAGGCAAGAATCACCAACATGGTGACCCAGGAGCAGGACGGCATCCTTCACGGCAAGAACATTAAGATGATGCCGGACAGGTCGATAAACATCACCGAAGGAAAATATACCGTATGTGACTGCGAACATCCGCATTATTATCTGCATCTTACTGCTGCAAAGGTGATGACCAAGCCCTCGCAGAAGACCGTATTCGGTCCGGCATATCCTGTGATAGAGGATGTTCCCATACCGGTCGGCATTCCGTTCGGATTCATCCCGAAGCGCCCGGACAGGGCAACCGGCATTCTGTTCCCTACTTTCGGAGAAGAGTCCTCCAGGGGCTTTTACCTAAGGGATGCGGGAATGTATTTTGTCATCGGCAACTATTTCGACATAGCCCTCACGGGAGACATATATACCCTCGGCTCATGGGCAGTCGATGTGAATTCGCGCTATAAAGTGAATTATAAGTGCAACGGAAACTTTTCGCTTACATACTCCAATGACCAGAGCGGTGAAAAAGGAAGCTCGGACTTTTTCCAGACAAGGAACTTCGGAGTGCAGTGGCACCACAGCCAGGATCCGAAAGCACGTCCCGGAACGAGTTTTTCCGCATCCGTGAATTTCTCCAGCCCTTCAAACAACAGATACAACTCCACATCCATAAATGAGGCCCTGCAGAACCAGATCAGTTCATCAATTTCATACTCCAGGAACTGGAACGGAAAAATAAATCTGTCAGTAAATGCCCTGCACAGCCAGAATTCAAGAGACAGTTCATATACATTCACACTTCCGAACATAACATTTTCCGTGAGCAGATTCTACCCTTTCAAGCAGAAGAACAGGGTCGGCAAGGAGAAGTTCTATGAAAAATTTTCCCTCGGATACAATACCACGCTCCAGAATAAAATAAATTTCAAGGCATCGGAATTCAACCAGCCCGGATTCTTTGACAAGTTCCAGAACGGAATGAGCCATAATTTCCAGATAGGACTGCCTAACTTCACATTGTTCAAATATATAAATGTGACTCCATCCGTAACATACGGAATGAACTGGTTCTTCCGCAGGACGGACAAAGAATACAACCCGGACACAGGACGCGTTGAAGACATCAAGGGCAAGGCTTTCGGCAGTTTCGGAGCGACGCACAATTATTCCGGAAGCATCTCGATGAGCACACGTCTGTACGGTCTGTTCAATTTCGGCAAGCACCGCAAGCTGCAGGCCATAAGGCATGTTGTGTCTCCGTCCATTTCCGCCAATTTCAGTCCTGAGAAAGGTACTTATTTCAACGGCTGGAGAACCCTTACCTATACTGACCGTGACGGAAATGTAAGGACACAGGATTACAATATTTACGCGAACCAGCTCAATTCTGTTCCGGGAAAAGGAAAGACCGCCGGACTCAGCTTCTCGCTCGGCAATAATTTCGAGGCCAAAGTCCGTGACCTGAAGGACACTACCGGAACCGGCACAAAAAAAATCAAGCTGATTGACCAGCTCAACTTCACGACCGGATACAATTTCCTTGCTGACTCCCTGCGCATGAACAACGTGGGAATAACAATGTCCACATCTGTATTCGGCAAGCTCGGAATCAGCATGAATGCCAATTTTGACCCGTATGCGATACTTGTCGATCAGAACAATCCTTCCGGAAGAAGAATCAACAGGTTTGCCGTGCAGGACGGACAGGGGCTTCTCAGACTCACCAACGCAAGTGTATCTCTTTCGTACTCATTGTCCGGAGACGGGAAAATAAACGGAAATGACGGAACGAAACAGGCCGGAGGAAATCCTGCCGACCACTATACGAGGATATACTATCATCCTGTAACAGGCGAATACATACCTGGCGGCTGGCTGTACTACATGAACCCCAATGTACCGTGGTCCGTCAATTTCAATTACTCGTTTTCGTACAGAAAGTCATACCAGTATTCGAACGGGCAGGCTATCGGAAACCGGAATTTCACGCAGACACTGGGAATCAGCGGAAATGTCAAGCTGACGCCCCGCCTGTCCCTGCAGATGAGCACCAACTTCGACATTATGGCATTCCGGCTGAGCAGTACCCAGCTTACGGCATCGTATGACCTGCACTGCTTCAATATAAATGTGTCGTGGATACCTAACGGTAAATGGGAGTCGTGGAGCTTCAGGATACAGGCTAATGCAGCAGCTCTGGCGGATCTCCTGAAATTCAAGAAGAGCAGCAGCTTCTGGGACAACAATTTCTGATAAATTGTGCCCGGAAGTTGCAGATTGTGATTTTTTTACTATCTTTGTATGACGAAATTGCATTTTTGGTGCGATTTTTATAATTCTTTTTTAGTGAAATTTTCATTGGAATGGCATGCTTCATTCCGCTCAAAATCTTTATAAATAATTTATGCACAACATTTTCGATTTGAAAGAAATGGATATGGATCAGCTCCGCTCCCTAGCGTCTGAACTTGAAGTAAAAGGGTTCAAGAA
>CAMWUW010000118.1 GCA_947177525.1 uncultured Bacteroidales bacterium
TTCCGGTATGCAGCCGGACAGATAACATTGTCAAACCAGCCCGTTAAGGCAAAACGCCCCGGCAGAGGCACTTGCCCAGAACAGGCACAACAACCGCAAGATGAAAAAATTTATAATTGCATTTTTGCTTATATCCTTATCAATCATAGGATTTGCACAAAAGAACAAAGGTACTGTCCCGAAAGACAGGCTTATGACATTGATCAGCGAATACAGCGGCAAGGACGGATTCGATGTCGTGAAAATCGGTTCAATAGGAACTTCCGCAATGAAAACTGTCCTCAATCTGTCTGCAGCAAAAGAAAACGATGAGGATGCACGCAAGATGGCAGAACTGATGAAAGGCATCAAAAAGATGGCCATAGTGGATTACGACAGCTGCAACAGCGGCACACGCGACACCTTCAATGCCAAGCTCGAAAAAATATTGGATTCCTCAGAACTGCTGATGGAAATGAAAGACGGAGACGATATCATGAAAATCTATGGAATCGTGGACAAAGACGGAACCACACTGCATGATTTCGTGATGTATGCACCGCAGGATTGTGCACTTATCTGTATGTTCGGCAGCATTCCGATGGAGACCGTAATGAAAATCGCCGAAAAATAATCCGGCGTGACAAAGTGAAAACAGGAGAAAAATGACATCCAAGGAATTCATAGACACCTATCTGCCTTTGGGCGATGCTCTATACAGGGTGGCATTCCACATTCTGGAGTCGCAGGCTGATGCAGAAGATGCAGTGCAGGATCTGTACGCCAAACTATGGAATTCCCGCAGTACGCTTGATGCCGTCCGGTCCCCGCGGCCATACTGCATGGCTCTCATGAAAAACATTTGCATAGACCGCATCAGGAAAGCATCAAATGCAGAGGAGTCCGGCCTGAACGAAAACATTCCGTCCGGCAGGGCCACAGATGACGGAACAATTGGGAATGAGACCATGAAGCGGATGGCAAAGGCCATAGGAGACCTTCCGAAGGGACAGAGGGAAGTGATTCAGATGAGAATATTCGAGGACTTGTCCAACGAAGAGATTTCCCGGAAGACAGGAATGAGCAATCTGACAGTAAGAGTCCTGCTCAGCCAGGCGAGAAAGACATTAAGGAAAGCATTAGACTAAAGGAGAACATAAGATGAAAAATATCAAAGACGTGGAGAATATGAGCATGGAGGCACTTGAGTCCATAGCTGAAGACAGGTCCATCGAGATTCCCGGGACACTTCGGGAAAGGCTCCTCAGGAATGCCGCAGCCGCAGCCATCGTTGAAGAGGAAAAGGCCGTCGGACAGACCGGGACACGCAACGGGCTATACGCCAAATTTGCCATAGCGGCAGCTGCTGCAGCCTGCCTGACGATATTTCTGACTGTTCCAGGCCAGCCTGAAGACACCTTTGATGACCCGCTCATGGCATACGCTGAACTGGAAAGGACTTTCTCCTATATCTCATCAAAGATGGACAAAGGACTTGAAATTGCCTCGGAAGCCGAGCCTGTTTTCGAAAAGACTGCAACAGTCATAAGCAGGGGCATCAAAAAGAACTGAGTTCCAATCCTGTCTTACTGCAAATTTACATGAGGGGCACATGCCCGATAAACCGAATTAAATTTAAGCAACAATACCGGCACACAAATGCCGGCAATTAAAAAAACAGAAAATGAAAAAGATATTTACAATTGCAGCCATGATGCTGCTCGCAGCCACAAGTTTCGCACAGGACGGCAAAAGCATCTATAAGAAATATTCAGAAGCAGATAATGTAAGCGCAGTCTACATCTCGCCGGCGATGTTCCGTATGATGGGCAGGATTCCTGACCTGGAAGTCGGTGACGGTGACATGAACCTGACTCCTGTCATCAAGTCCCTCACGGGCATGTATCTCATTGACAGCGAGAACAAGAAGATCAACGCAAACATAAAGAAAGATGTTGAAGAATTCGTGAAGTCAGGATCATACGAAATACTGATGGAAGCAAAAGACGATGGTGAGACCGTAAGGGTCTATGTAGTGTCACATGAAGAAACAGTAAGCAGTTTTGTGCTTCTTGCATACGAACCGAATGAATGCACATTCATTTGCCTTGACGGGCAGATGGCCAAAAAACAACTTGAAGAACTTATGGCAAAAGTTGGGAAATAAAACGGAGGGGCTGAATAAAAAGTATTATTCAAGCCCCTTTTTCTTGTTTTTCGGTGAGGTGAGGTCAGCTCAACCTTGTTTCCAAATATTCAATTTTCAGAGAGTTATTCTGACTTTTCAGTCTCCCCCATTCTTTCATATCCAGGCAATGCGAATATCCGATACGGAACAGCTGCCATTGAAATCTTCTGTCAGCAGGCATCATACCCGTATTCCCAGCCATTCCATCAGCAATTCAGGCTTGTCATTCATTATCAATTCTTCAGGAAAACCCGTCTCATTCAATAGAGGCAGCACATAGTCATAACAGCCTACAGAAAAACTGATATGAGCGTCACTGCCAAGAATTACAGGCACACCATGCTTCTTGCAAAGCTTCAATATCGCTATATTATTGTCCCGCGCCGCAGTCTTATGCCGTGCCGGATGCAGGGAATGAGAATTGATTTCCAGCAAAGTATGCGAATTTGCAGACTCCAGCACCAAAGGTTCGAAACAGAGTTCCGCAGTGCCGTCTCCGGGATGGCTGATAATGTGTATCAACGGATTACGCATTACATTCAGGACACCTTCAGTATTTTCTTCCGCCGTTCCTCCCTTCCAGCAGACGGAATGTATCCCGGCAATTCTCAGGTCCAGCATCCTGCACTCGTCATCAGACATGTCAAGTTTTCCGGATGTGTCCAATATGTTGATTTCCGCACCGAGCAGCAGACGCACGCCGTACATGACACGCGGAATCACTATCATGTTCTTGAAATAAAGGGAATCGCATGCTCCAGGTACGGCAGGTCCATGCTCAGTGACCCCAAGTATCTCTATTCCCTTTTCCGCAGCAGCCCGGGCCATTTCCTGCAGTGTACTGTAGCCGTGCCCGGAAGCTACCGTATGCGTATGAAGATCAGCAAGAGCTTTCATTTTTTTCGTATTTATTTCATGTCAGACCTGGCATACTCATAGCCGAAGCGCACTGGATCGTCATATTGCTCCTGCAGGCGCGCCATTTCAGCCTTCAGAGAGTCAGTTATCGCGTCATACCCCTCAGCACCGTAGATATTATGCATTTCCGCAGGATCATTGCGGAGGTCATAAAGTTCAAAAAAGTCACCTCCGCCGTAAAAGTGTATCAATTTGTACCTGTCAGTCCTTACACCGAAATGACGCATGACCATGTGCTCTGCAGGATACTCATAAAAATGATAATACAGAGAAGTTCTCCAGTCAGACGGATGCTCTCCCCTGAAAAGAGGCACAAGCGACACACCGTGCATGTCATCAGGCACTTCTGCACCGGCAAGTTCCAGGAATGTCGGCGCCAGGTCTATATTCTGTACCATCTCGTCGATATCGCCTTTCCGGTCATATCCGTCAGGAAAACGCATAACAAGAGGAGTACGCATGGATTCTTCATACATGAACCTTTTGTCAAACCATCCGTGCTCCCCCATATAGAAACCCTGGTCGGACGTGTACACAACCAATGTATTGTCCGTCAAGCCATTGTCCTCCAGGTAGTCCAGCACCCGTCCAACATTGTCATCCAGGCTCTTTACCACCTTGGCATAGTCACGCATATACCTCTGGTACTTGAACTCCGCCAGTTCTCTGCCTTCCGGCTTTTGCTTCATAAAAGACTCTGTCAGAGGAGCATAAAAGGCATCGTACTCTCTCCTTTCCTCTTCAGACAGGCGTCCGAGGAAGTATTTATATGTTCCGGTCAGACGTGTATCCGCCCCCTCGTAGAACATTTTGGTGTCATATACAATGTCCATGTCCTTGGCAATGCTCATCTCCTGCGAGGCCGCGGCGATTCTGCCGGAATAGTCATCATAGAAGTTGTCCGGAAGCTCGAATGTCCGGTCCTCATACTCATTGAGATATTTAAGTTCCGGAAGCCAGTCCCTGTGTATTGCCTTGTGGTGAATCATTATGCAGAACGGCCTGGACTTGTCGCGCCCGTTCTCAAGCCATTCGAGACTTTTGTCAGTGATGATATTTGTAAGATAGCCTTTTTCTGTGTGTATGCTGCCGTCCATGGTTATGAAGTCCGGATTGTAGTAGTCTCCTTGTCCGGGCACAATTTCCCAATAGTCAAAGCCCTCCGGATTCGCCTCAAGATGCAGTTTGCCGACCATTGCAGTCTGGTAGCCGGCCTGCTGGAGGAGTTTCGGAAAAGTCTGCTGGCTGAAGTCGAATACGCAGGAGGAATTGTCATAGAAATGGTTTCCGCAGCTGTGTTTTCCGGTCAGCAGGCAGGCTCTTGAAGGCCCGCTGAGTGAGTTTGCGACAAAAGCGTTGGTGAAGCGCACGCCGTCGGCAGCGATCCTGTCAAGATTTGGCGTATCGATATGCCGTCTGTCATAGCAGCTCATCATTTGGGCAGTATGGTCATCCGTCATGATGAATACGATGTTGCATTGTTTCTGCCTGCCGTCCTGGTCTCCGGCACACGAGGCCAAGGCTCCGGCAGCAGATACAGCTGCCATTGCGCACAATAATCCTGAATTCTGTTTCATTTCATTATCTCTTTGGAGGACAAATATAGTTAAAGCCGACGACAAACTGAGCAAAATCAAGTTTACTTGTATTTTCGAAGTGCGAAGGAGGAAAAGCCCAAAGGGCTTAACCGAGAGCAGAAGCAAAGTAAACTTTGCTTCTGCCGAGCGCAAAACGTATATATGAGCGTAAGCTCAAATATAGCCCCAACGCAGCAGCGACAGCCGCAATCATAAGCGCGCACCACGAGTTTTAATGAGAAATGCAGTTGAAAGACAAGGCAAAATTTCCTCCTGCATATCCTCCGGTAAAGACATACTCGTTGCCGTCAGCTTCCTTTGTATATATATCCGCATTCTCATTCTTTTCAAATCCAGCCGACACAAGCTTTGCATAATAAGTTGACGCAACAGACTGTTCACATTTATAGTCAAAGAACTGCACACATTCAACTCCCCTATTCAAACTGTGCTGGTGCATCTCGATTTCTCCGTCAAACTTAGGGAAATTCCCGAGGAAAGGATACTGCTTCACAAGGCTTTCCCATGTCACCTTGTCATTGATTTCCGGATTGTCAGTTCCATTGTCCTTGTTGCATGCAAAAAGTCCGGCAAGCGCGACAACGCAAATTGCAATAAAAAATTTTTACATAAAACAATATTTTTCATATGTCGCTAAACCACATA
>CAMWUW010000119.1 GCA_947177525.1 uncultured Bacteroidales bacterium
CTCCTGGACCGGTAAGGAACATATATGATGTATCCTTTATCATGATGTTGAAGTCGGTCAGGGCAGGGGAGTACACCGCTCCTCCGGCGCAAGGACCGAATATTCCGGAAATCTGAGGCACGACGCCTGACGCAAGAATGTTTCTCTGGAAAATTTCACCGAATCCTGCGAGCGAGCAGATTCCCTCCTGGATTCGTGCTCCGCCTGAGTCGTTCAGTCCGATGCATGGAGCACCGTTCCTTACGGCCATATCCATGACCTTGCAGATTTTCTGGGCCATTGTCTCGGACAGAGAACCTCCTGTTACAGTGAAGTCCTGGGCGAATACGTATACAGGACGTCCGTCTATTGTTCCTTGTCCGGTAACGACTCCGTCTCCGTCAAATTTTGTTTTCTCCATACCGAAATTCGTGCAGCGGTGCTGTACGAACATGTCAAATTCTTCGAAACTTCCTTCATCAAGGAGCATGGCAATTCTCTCACGTGCCGTGAATTTGCCTTTCTGGTGCTGGGCGTCAATTCTCTTCTGGCCGCCTCCCATGCGGGCCTTGGCTCTGCGCTCAACCAGTTCTTTGATTTTTTCCTGTTGGATGCTCATATTAATTTATATCAATTTTAGCGTGGCAAATATAATGTTTTTTTCAACGGGACAAATAAAAACGCACCACACAAGCCTGTTTTACGCCACAATACCGCAATATGTGGCGAAAAATGGCCATGCAGGCCTTACTGTCATTATAATTCGCATGTCCATATACAAAAAAAGACCGGTGTTGACCGGTCTTTCCTTTATCTTATCTTGTCCTAAGGCTTCATTGTATGATATACGTTCTGCACATCATCGTCCTCTTCAATTCTCTCGATGAGTTTCTCTATGTCAGCCTTGGCATCTCCTTCAAGCTCTTTCAGCTCTACATTCGGCAGTCTGGTGAATTCAGCTGCAACAAGCTCATATCCGTTTTCTTCAATGTATTTCTGGATGTTGTTGAAGGCTGTGAACTCTCCGTAGAGCACGATTTCCGTTTCCTCATTTTCATTCTCCTCTTCAAAAATCTCCTCTACGCCGTAGTCTATCATTTCAAGCTCAAGCTCTTCCAGATCGTATGGCTTGGTGCTCTTCATGCGGAACATGCATTTTCTGTCGAACATGTAGTCCACGCTTCCTGATGTTCCGAGAGAGCCGCCGCTCTTAGTGAAATATGAGCGCACATTGGCTACTGTACGGTTGTTGTTGTCTGTAGCAGCTTCCACAAGCACAGCGATTCCATGCGGGCCGTATCCTTCAAAAACTACCTCTTTGTAATCGCCCTGGTCCTTGTCGCTTGCCCTCTTGATGGCTCTTTCTATATTGTCCTTCGGCATGTTTTCGCTTCTTGCCGTCTGGATAAGCGCCCTAAGGCGAGGGTTTCCTGTTACATCAGGGCCTCCCTGCTTTACTGCTATGGTGATTTCCTTGCCTATTTTTGTGAACACGCGGGCCATGTGGCCCCATCTTTTGAATTTTCTTTCCTTACGGAATTCAAATGCTCTTCCCATATCGGATTTGAATTTTAATGGTTTTTTCTGTGTTGTCCTCTTCTCAAATTGCTCACAACCATTGAGGTTGCTGCGCATTTGTTCATTCGTCCGCCTTGAAAATCCTCATTAACCTTCAAATCCGGATTCCAAGGCTTCAGTTCAGTATTGTCCTCTTCTCAAATTGCTCACAACCAATGAGGTTGCTGCGCATTCGAAGGAAGGTGCAGGGCAATCAAAAGGCTGACAAAAAGCCAGCCTTTAATTGATTACTCAGCCTCTATACGGCTTATGTATTTGTCTATTTCCCTTGCAGAAGGAAGCTCTGCCATAGGATAGCTGTCCTTGATCTTCTTGTAGAAAGCAAGAGCCTTTGCCTTGTCTCCGGCTGCCTCTGCAGCAATTCCGGCCTTAAGAAGGTAGTCTGCCGCAAATGCATTGTCGGCTTTCGCAGCGGCTTTCTCATAGGAACTTATTGCGCCCTGGAGGTCGCCAAGGTCTGCCTGGCAGTCTCCGATGCATGCAATTGCCCTTGCAGCAAGAATCTCATCTTTTCCTTTGTATGCCTTGAAGTGCCTGATTGCACTTTCATAGTTTTTAAGATTGTATTCGCAGATGCCTGCATAGAAGTAGACAGATTTGCCGGCCTTTGAGCCGTACTCGTCAATAATCTGCTCGAATCCAAGCACGTTGCCGTCTCCGTACAGTGCAAGTGCATAGCCTGTAGAGTCGGCCGCATTGCGGAAGTTAGCCTCTGCAAGCGCCATCTGTCCCTGTGCCTCTTCGATTTTAGGCTGGTTGATGAACTTGTGCCAGCAGAAGAATCCGGCTCCGGCAACAAGGATTACGGCAAGGACTGTCAGGAGAAGCTTCATGTTCTCTGTGAAAAACAGCTCCGTTTTTGAAACAGCGTCGGCTACTGCCTCTGTGTTCTCTTTTTTGATTTCTTTGGCCATATTTATAAGTTTTATATTGTCATTCAGGCTTGCCGCTGTATAAGCATTGGCAAAACAGACGGCAAATTTATGAAAAAATGTCCAAACTCGCAATTAGTTTGACAAAAATGCCTACTTTTGCAGCCCTTTTCTGAAAATGCGCGACTTTCGGCAGACATGGAAGGCGTATGGTGACGGTGCAGACGATTTAACACAGTCAGCATCAGCATTTGCAGAAAGAACAAAATGTTTTTAGTGGTACTTTAAAAATAAAACAGTGATGTCCGGCAGTAGTGAGTGGACGAGGAACTATAGTTTCCTCAGCAAGTTCAGAAGACATGTGAATTCCAGCGTAGTGCTGATTCTGTTTACGGTCCTGGCACTGATATGTGCCAATGTCCCTTTTATAAAGGATTGGTATTTTGCCCTTTGGCAGAATCCGGTGGCCTTGTCGGCCGGTGATTTCAACTTCTTCAGCCATGGAGGCCATACCATGACCCTTGGACAGGTAATCAATGATTTCCTGATGGCCATCTTCTTCCTTTCCGTCGGTCTTGAAATCAAACGTGAAATACGTGTCGGTGAGCTGTCTACGCGTGATAAGGCTCTTCTTCCGATTATAGGTGCATGCGGAGGCATGGTAGTGCCGGTCCTCATTTTCTGGCTTTTCTGCCCTGGCGACGCTGCAATGCAGCGCGGCCTGGCCATACCGATGGCAACTGACATAGCCTTTTCTCTCGGTGTGCTGTCCGTATTCGGCAAAAGGGTGCCTTCTGGCCTGAAAATCTTTCTGGCTGCCCTTGCCGTGGCTGATGACCTCGGGGGAATAATCGTCATAGCCCTCTTCTATTCATCTGATATTAATTTCATGTATCTGGCCTTGTCGGCATTGTGTGTAATAGTGATGGCGGCAGCGAATATAAGCAAGGTGAGGAATAAGGCTTTTTATGTATGTGTCGGCCTGGTGCTTTGGTATATGATGCTGAATTCCGGAATACATGCCACAATTTCAGGCGTAATCGTGGCTTTCTGTGTGCCTGCAACTTTGAAGAAGGGCACTGGATATTACCTGGAGCGCATAAGGGAAAATATTAACAAGTTCCCTGTCATAGACATTGATGACAGGCATAATACGATTGTCCTTGACAACGGACAGATTGGGATGCTCAAGAGCATAGAATCAGCTGCCGACAAGATGATAAGCCCGCTGCAGGATCTTGAGGACATGCTGCATTTCCCTATAAGCTATATCGTGATTCCGCTGTTTGCATTTGCAAATGCAGGAATTGACATGTCGCAGATGAGTGCCTCAAGTCTGTTTTCCGGTGTCGGCCTTGCGGTTATGACCGGTCTTGTGCTGGGCAAGTTCCTCGGCGTATTCTCGTTCTCTTGTCTTGCTGTCCGCATGAAGGTCGTGTCACTTCCTGCCGGGACTACGTGGAAGGCTTTTGCCAGTGTGTGTGTCGTATGCGGAATCGGATTTACGGTGTCTATGTTCATCGCTGACCTGTCGTATTCCGGACTCGGTGCAGAAGGTGCAGCATTCCTGAGCCAGGCAAAGCTCGGTGTCTTGTGCGGTTCTGTAATTTCAGCCCTTGCCGGATGCTTCTTCCTTAACCGGAATCTTCCGGCTGAAACCAAATAACGGCAGAAATGGCGTACCTTAATATTGATACAGGCAGTTCTGAAGTCAGCAGACAAAAGAACTGCCTGTATTTCTATATCGCCTCCGGATGTGTCATGACACGAGCTTCCTGCATTCCGGCAATACTGAGTATGGCTCTTCTTCTTGCCGGGAGAAGCCGGAATAATCTTTTCCTGAGGCAATTATCTTTTTGATTTCTTCTTTGTGCATGTAAAGCGACTCGTTCAGAAGCTCTACTCCGCGCGGGAAGAACTTTTTGAATTCATTGGCGGTGTCACACATCATCTCGCAGCTGAACACTATGCTCTTCATGTCGTCAAGGATTGTTGGCTTGACCATGAACGATTCCATCATGGCTGCGTTTGACGCCTCAAGGAAAAGTCCGTATGCCTCCTCCTCAATTGTGAAAAACAGTCTTATTGAAAGTATGCCGTTCTCATATTCAAGTACGGCTGAATTGTCATCCAGGTCAAACAGAATGTAAGTGCTTTCATAAGTAGGGTGATATCCCTGCTTGTTCAAAAAATTAAAAATGCTCCTCATTGTCAGGGAGTTGTGGCAGCCTGTGGCTTTTTTCTCATTTACTTGTCCCATAATATGAATCTTTTATGCATTGCTGCTGCATAAAGGCATATATGATGCCGTACCGGCGAACATGGCAAAAAAACATTTGCATGATGGCATGAATTACATTCTTTTTATTAATTTTGAGGAAATTTATCAGTGCAGCCGCACCGGTCTTCCGGAGCGTGGACTGCGCAAGCACATGATTAAAACACTAACGGAACAGTTTCTCGGTATGAAACATATTGTTTTGCCGGACAACAAAAACAGAAGGCTTGTATTTTATCTTGCCATGGAGGAGTTTGTCGCCAAAAACATGGAGGAGGACGCCTTTTTCCTCTGGGCGTGGGCCCGACAGGTATGAGTCAGTTATACCCCTATCCCCGCCCCCGAGGCAG
>CAMWUW010000120.1 GCA_947177525.1 uncultured Bacteroidales bacterium
GGCAAAGCATTCAAACAAGTTTGATACTTTGCTCTCAGCTTTTTGCTATATTTGTGCTTCGCAAAATACACGTCCGCAATATGAAAATCACTTTGCTTGCAGTCGGCAAAACCGACAAAGGATGGATCAGGGAAGGCCTGGACACTTATGTCTCCAGGCTAAAGCATTATGTGCCGTTCAGCATAACGGAAATTCCGGAGCTGAAGAATGTGTCTTCACTTACGAAAGAACAGATAAAACTCCGTGAAGGAGAACTTATACTAAAGCATGTGCAGCAGTCCGATGACCTTGTCCTGCTTGACGAAAGAGGCAAGGAATACTCCTCCATGGGCATGGCAGCCCTAATGCAAGACAAGATGTCCCGCGGCGGGAAAGACATCGTATTTGTCATAGGCGGCGCGTACGGATTCTCTGACGAGGTGTACCGCAGGGCCGGCTCCAGGATTTCGCTCTCAAAGATGACATTCTCGCATCAGATGGTAAGAGTCATATTCACCGAACAGATATACCGTGCATTCACGATAATGCGCGGCGAGCCTTATCACCACGAATAGGGCGTCTCATGAAACTGACATGAAAATTGCTGACAGAATGAAAACAAGAGAACTGTTACATAAGAAACTTCCGCTTGTGGGACTTGTTTTGTCTCTGACTTTTTTTGTATTGTCAATGGCAAGCAGCGGTTCCGTGGAAGACATCGACAAGGTTGCACAGAAGACTTCCTCAAGGCTGGAGAAGCGCCTGGCCGTGCTTGACGGCTATATAAGGCTTGCACTTGAAACCGGCAACGATGACTTCATCCTGACAAACGGCATACCGGAAGACATGATTATCTACCGCTATGTCAATGACTCCCTGCAGTCATGGAGGAACCAGTTCCCGATAATGAATGATGACATTTCGTCCAAGATGTATTTTCCGAGGCTGACTTCATTCAACCGGAGGATATCCTCCCCGCTGTCAGAAATAACAGAAGGATACTCGTATATCAACCTCGGACTCAAATGGTACGTCGTCAAGGCAGTCTACGGGAAGAAAAATGACAAGGTAATAGCCGGACTGGAAATAAAGAATACCCTGATAGGCGAAATCAACGTGACGGACAATGGCGTAAACAAGCGCCTCCGTCTGCCGGACAAGTATGCCGTCCTGCCACAGAACTACAGCGGAGGAGCTTCCGTAATGATAGACGGCACCCCGCTGTTCAAAGTGATGTATGACACTGACCACATGCATCCGTTTTTCGACAATTCAATGCTCAGGTGGGTCGCCCTGGCACTCTTTGCTGTCATAACAATATTGTTCCTGACCGGACACAGGACCTTCAAGGTATATTTTTCCGTTGTCATGACCCTGACTATACTTTATGTCATGGCATATCTCTGGGGACTTCAGATGAACGGAAGCCATTCCCTTTTCTCCCCTACCGTATATGCAGACGGACCGTTTTTCTTCTCCCTCGGGGCCTTGCTTCTGACAAACGCCTATATAGCCCTTCTCGGCTTCTGCACATTCCTGGTCAAAGGAAGGATAACGCAGGCCCTGACCAGAAACAAGAAGTCAAGACGCACCAGACTCATGGTATTCATGATTATCATGGCAGCGGTCATTGCCGCCCTGTGCGCCTATATACATCTGTCACTGACAAGCCTGATAATGAACTCGAACATTTCACTTGAGCTTTACCGCTGGAATGACGGCATGTTCTTCACAATTCTTGTATATATTTCATATACAGGACTGCTCATGTCCATCCCGATGCTCATGCAGATTACGGGGCCGGCAATCAGGGAGTTCACAGGAAAGCGTCTTAATTTCCTTGCGAGGAAACAGCTTGTGGCCTTCTTTTTCATCACGGCTACGTATTTCACGGCGACATCGGGCACATTGGGTTTCCTTAAGGAGCAGAACCGCGTCATGGTATGGGCCAACAGGCTTGCTGTAGACCGGGACCTGGGACTTGAGGTGCATCTGCGCGGAATCGAAGAAGACATTGCCTCAGACCAGCTCATATCGTCACTGGCCGCCCTCGAAAACACCTCCGGCATGATTCTGAACAGAATCAATGAATATTACCTGAACAGGAACAGACAGATGTATGACATAAGCGTCAGGGTGTTCCACGACGGAGACAAAGCAGCCCAGAAATACCTTAGCTCCACATTGGACAACGGTGTTCCAATCGCAGCGGACTCCCGCTTTTATTTTGTGGACAACGGGAACGGAAACAACTACTACACGGGCATATTCCTTTATTACCAGCATTCGGTGGGCCTTATAAGAATGTTCCTTCATGTGGAGCCAGACTCAAACAAAGAAGGCAGAGGATACTACAACATTCTCGGCCACTTTTCAAAGCCGGGAGATGTCAACATTCCTCAGTACTATTCCTACGCGAAATACAACAAGGGAAGACTTGCATCATATAAAGGTACTTACCCGTATCCTAACCGCTACGACACGTCACCCGATGCAGATGACGACGGCATAACGGTCACAAGGATAAAGAAACACACCCACTTCATCAAGCGGATAAGCGATGACGAAATCATCATCATATCACGTCCACAGAGGAATATAATGAGCTTCTGCGTAGCATTCTCGCACCTTTTCCTTATACTCCTGCTGTTCACAATACTGCTGACATCCGGAAGGAAGCGCAATAAAACATTCAAGAACAATTATTTCAAGAGGAAAATCAGCACGATACTGTTTGTGTCGTCTTTCCTGATTCTTGCCGGCATGACAGCTGTCAGCATCATATTCGTATACCAGAGGAACGAGTCCAACAGGCTCAGCATGATGGCATCGCGCATCACGACGGTCCAGACGCTGCTCGAAAGCAGGGCAAGGCATACCAAAGACTGGCAGGAACTGCTCTCTGCAGACTTTGCATCGGAACTTGACAATATAGGAAACATAATCAAGGCCGACATATCCTTGTTCACCCCGGGAGGCAAGGTATTCCGCTCGACCTCACCGGAAGTATTTGAAAAGCATATCCTCGGAAGCCGGACAAAGGCAAATGCCTTTTACAACATACGCAACCTCAGCCAGAGGTTCTATATCAACAAAGAAAAAATAGCGGACTACACCTATTGGTCGCTTTATGCTCCGCTGCTGAATGACCAGGGAGAAATAATTGCAATCATCAGTATGCCATATACGGGAAGAAGCTATGATTTCCGCAGAGAGGCACTCTTCCATGCAGCCATATTGATAAACCTGTTCCTTATCCTCCTCATAATCTCGCTCATCTTCACCACAAAGGAGGTGAACGCAATGTTCGCGCCTCTGATACAGATAGGCAAGAAGATGAACAGGACAGACATACACAATCTCGAATTCATTGAATATGACAGGGATGATGAAATTTCTTCGCTTGTAGACGCATACAATCTGATGGTCAAGGATCTTGCCGACTCCACCAAGCAGCTTGCACAGGCCGAAAGAGACAAGGCATGGAGCCAGATGGCACGTCAGGTCGCACATGAAATCAAGAATCCTCTGACTCCTATAAAGCTGGAAATCCAGAGGCTCATCAGGCTGAAGCAGAACAACAACCCCAAATGGGAAGAAAAATTTGACAAGGTTGCGGCCGTTGTACTTGAGCACATAGACATACTCAGCGACACAGCAAATGAATTCTCGACTTTCGCCAAGCTGTACAACGAAGACCCTGTGCTGCTTGACCTTGACAAGACGCTCAAGGACCAGCTGCTGATTTTTGACAACAAGGAAAATGTAAAGATAGCATATATAGGAATGGAGCATGCATACGTCATGGCCCCTAAGCCTCAGCTGATACGCGTGTTCGTCAACCTGATAACGAATGCGCTGCAGGCTGTGGAAATACAGCACAAGGAAGCGGCTGAGAGAGGCGAGGAAATGGAAGGACGTGTGCTGATATGCCTGAGGAACAGTACAAAAGACGGCTACTATGACATCGTATTCGATGACAACGGCCCGGGAGTGAAGGAGGAGAATCTCGGCAAGCTGTTCACGCCGAACTTCACGACAAAAACAAGCGGTACCGGACTCGGACTCGCAATCTGCCATAATATTATAGAGAAATGCGAGGGAGAAATCCGGTACCAGAAGTCATTCGCCCTGGGAGGGGCAAGCTTTATTGTCACTATACCCAAGCACTCGGGCAAGATAGACTAAAGGACATAGCTTCTTACGTCGGAAGCCGTTATGCGTTCTCCTGAAAGAATGAGGAGACGTTCGACAACGTTGCGCAGCTCCCTTATGTTGCCTGTCCAGCTCTTGTCGACAAGAAGTCTCATTGCCTCATCGTCTACAGGACGCGGTGCCATTCCTGTCTCATTGCAGATCTGGCCGATGAAGTATTCGACAAGCAGAGGTATGTCGCCTTTCCTGTCATCAAGAGACGGCATATTTATCACAATCACACTCAGGCGGTGATACAGGTCTTCACGGAAATTGCCTTTTGCGATTTCCTCCTTAAGATTCTTGTTGGTTGCGGCAAGGACCCTGACATCAACAGTAATGTCTTTGTCGCTTCCCACTCTTGAAAGCTTTTTTTCCTGAAGGACACGCAGAACCTTTGCCTGTGCAGCAAGCGACATGTCACCGATTTCATCAAGGAAGAGAGTACCGTTGTCAGCCTGTTCAAATTTGCCTTTGTGCTGTTTGATTGCAGAAGTGAAGGCCCCCTTTTCATGTCCGAACAGCTCGCTTTCTATCAGTTCCGAAGGAATTGCAGCACAGTTGACCTCAATATATGGCATTGAAGAACGGCTGCTCTTCTGGTGCAGGCTTCTTGCAACAAGCTCTTTTCCTGTTCCGTTGGAGCCGATGATGAGCACCCTGGCATCAGTCGGAGCAACTTTGTCTATCATCTCCTTGCCCGGGACTATATGCTAGCACTCACCGATCAATGTCTCTTATACAAATCTGAAG
>CAMWUW010000121.1 GCA_947177525.1 uncultured Bacteroidales bacterium
CACTACAAGTATGGTTCTGTCCCGTTCGGCTGCCTTGGAGACAATGTCAGTCACTTTTGACATGTTATCTGCGTTGGCGACTGAGCTGCCGCCGAATTTCATTACTTGCATATTTCTTTGGTTGATTGTATGAGGATATTTGCCTGTGCTTCGGTTTTCCGGAATTGTGCTTCGGTTTCCCGGTACGGTGGTGCAGTTTCTGGAACGGTGGTGCAGTTTCCGGAACAGTGATGCGGCTTCCGGAACAGTGCTTCGGTTCCTTGAGCAGTGGTCCAGCATTGCCGGGGCCGGTGCTCTTGTGTTTCTGGCTATGGCATTACTGACTTTATGATTTCTTCGAGCTGGGCGTTTTCGAGAAGGAAACCGTCATGTCCGAAGGCTGATGTTATTTCGTGATATTCGGCCCCGGGGATGCATGAGGCAATGAATTTTTGTTCCTGTACAGGGAAAAGCCTGTCGCTGTCAATGCCGATTACTGTACAGGCGGCCTTTATTGTGCTGAGAGCGGCTTCTGCGCCTCCTCTGCCTCTTCCTACATTATTGCTGTCCGCGCAGTCGCAAAGATAGCGGTAGGAGTATGCATCAAAGCGGTCTGACAATTTTTTGCCCTGGTGGCGCTGGTATGATGCGGCACGGGATGCAAACAGCATGTCAGGATTGTTTTCTTCCTGGGTCGCATTGAACCCTTCATAATTGCGGTACAGCAGCATGCCGACTGCTCTTGCGCATCTCAGTCCTGCCTCTCCTCCTTTCAGGTTTTCGCACTGCAGGAAAGTCCTGTCTGCCTCAAGCGCCATTCTCATAGTTTCGTTGACGGCGTTCAGCCATGGTGTCGCTTTTGCGCTCAATGCAATGAAAACAGCATGGCCTATCGCTTCCGGTTCCATGATTGACCATTCAAGAGCCTGGAACCCTCCGATGGACCCGCCGACTATCAGGTCGATTTTGTCGATGCCCAATGATTTGCGCACGAGGGAATTGGCCCTGACTATATCCCTGACAGTCGTCTTGGGAAAGTTGAGGAGGTATGGCCTGCCTGTGGAAGGGTCGGTTGACGCAGGGCCTGATGAACCGTATGGCGAACATAGCATGTTCGTGCAGATTACGAAATATTTGTCTGTGTCGAACAGCTTTCCTGGACCGGTCAGTTCTGGCCACCATTCCTGTGCATCGGAGTTTGCGGTAAGTGCATGGCACAGCCATATAATTTTTCTGCTGTCTCCTTTTTTCCATGGAATGTCGGATGTGTGATAGGTGACTTTGAGGCCTTCTATGCTTCCTCCTGCTTCGAATTCAAAGATTCCGTCGTGTATGTATTCGTGCTGTGTCATATAATCTGTTTTTGTGGACTGCAAATGTCATACATATATTCCTATAAAACAAAAGTTTGTATAATTTCGGTAAAATATTCTATTTTTGTTTTTATATTGCTGTTAAACGGAAGAATATTCTAAATTATATTGATTTTAAAGAATAATGGAAAAACTGGACAATATAGATTTGAAGATTCTGCGGGAGCTTCAGAAGGACGCCAAGCTGACGGTCAAGGAGCTTGCCGCAAAGGTGAATCTGTCCCCGTCTCCTGTTTTTGAAAGACAGAAGCGCCTTGAGAAGGATGGCTATATAAAAGGATATATGGCAGTGGTGGATCCGGTGAAGTCCGGAAACGGGATAATGGTCCTGTGCAATGTCCGGCTTAAGCATCACAACAAGGAGTTCAGCCGTCAATTTACTTCCGTGATTGCCGATATAGATGAAGTGGTGGAATGTTTCAATACATCCGGAGAATATGACTACCAGCTTAAGATATATGCCCGCAATATGGCGCATTATCAGGAATTTGTGCTTGGGACTCTTGGCGACCTGGACTGCATCGGCAGTCTGCACAGTATTTTTGTAATCGGTGAGGTGAAAAATTCCCGTATCGTGCCTTTGGGCTGAGCTTTGTAGTGCATGATGATGACCGCTTCTCTTTTGTCGTGAGGTGTAAATCTTTGATACTCAGTATTTTCCTATAAATCGCTGCCCCGCTTTTGGGGTAGCGATTTATAGGAAGTGGTTGATTTATAGGCTATTATGCATTACGGGCTTTCTGGCGGCATGTGCCTGTGCATGGCTGAAGTTGTCTGTGCCTGTCGCCTCGCTATAATTTTCAATGTCAATTTGACTTTTGAACCTGTCTCTTTTATAAAATGGGGATGAATTATAGCAAGCCAAAACATTCCCTTGGAAATTGAATATTTGAAAGGAGTACAAAGAAAAAGAGGGCGACTAATATTTTGGTCACCCTCTTCCTGTGCTCCGGACGGGAATCGAACCCGTACGGACATTTCTGTCCACGGGATTTTAAGTCCCGCGTGTCTACCTATTCCACCACCAGAGCTGTTGAAGCGGCAAAGATAATTCAATTTTCCAAAACTTTCTGCTTATCCAGCAGGAAATTGCGAAAAGCTTTTGGCATGAAAGACGGAATGGCTACCAGAACCATGATGCAGCCCAACCGATTGTTACGGAATGTATCCATGAATTTCCGTATGCAAAGCAGCTGCTTTCAAAGTCTGCAAATGCCTTTATTTTGAAGTTGTTGTCGGTAATCAGGCTCAGTCCCGTGCCTATGGAGAAGTCCGGGCCGCACTCGCGGTTGAACCATGCACAACCTGCGGACGCCTTCAGCTGCATTTCGAATACTTTTGCAAACGGCAGATTCCAATATCCTCCTGAAGTTATATTGTAAAGATTTTTTGTCTCCATGTTTGAATAAGTCATGGAGCTTGCGGAAGCCCTTGCCGTGATGCCGGCTCCGGGCACAATCGGTATGTCTGTCTGAAGTCCGGCGAGACCTCCGCGGACAGGAAGCTTTCCGGCATTTTTCCAGGCGGCATTGCCGAGGATATACCTGCGCCCGAACATTATTTCTGCCACATAGTGCTTCTGTGACGGTTCGTAAATATATTCCAGTTCATGAAAATTCTTTGATATGTGTTTGTCCTTGAATATTTTGTCTGTTATGAAATACCCTAAGTGGACGGAGCCGATTCCGATAGCAGCACCTGCCACCACGTCGCTCATCCAGTGCCTGTTGTTCATTATTCTCGAAAAACCTGTGACAGCGGCAATTGTGTATCCGCTGATGGAAATCCACGGGCTGCGCCATTCATATTCTTTATGGAGCAATGTTGCCGTCATGAATGCCGTGGCGGTGTGGCCGGAAGGGAAGGAGTTGTGTGATGTTTCGTCAGGCCTGAGCCGCCTTGCTGAATATTTGATGCCGTTGACAGCAGCTGCCATGATGGCGGCGGAGAACGCATCGCCTGTAAGCATTCTGCCCCATGAACTCCGGCTTTCATAGCCTCCTGCCTTCAGACCGATCATCACGGCTGCCGGCGCATATTGAAGATAATCATCGTAGTGCCACCTGAAGGTCGGAATTGCACCATTTCTTAAGGCTCTGATGTCCGTGTCAATATTTTGCCTGGGGGGGGCAGCCTGGGCATAAACCGCCTTTTGTGTCAAGACAGTCAGAATCAAGCATGTGAATGAAAACAGAAAAAAGGCTCTCATAGGCTAAGTCTTATTGCAAGACCGGAAGTCATTTGTTTCCGGTTCTTTATATGTTGTTGGCAAAAATACATAATTTTGCAGTATAAAAAGTAAAAAATGGCAATATACAAGGACAATAATAAAGGTTTGAAGACTGTTTATGTGGACGACCTGACTTTTTTGGGCGACAGGACAATTGACTGCACCTGGATGCAGAGGCATTTCCGTCACCATCGTCTTAGGTTTATGCTCAGAAATGCAGATAAGGTTGTCGCCGGCAGCAAGAAAACAGCCGATGATCTTTCCCGATATTATTTTGTTCCGCGGAATAAGATTGTTGTAGACAATAAGGAGGATTATCCGGTATAGCCCAACGATGCAATGCTTATCCGCACATCGGCAGGAAATACTCTTCGCAGTGCGGTGAAGCATGCATGCAGCGTGGAGCCGGTCGTGAAAATGTCATCAACTACAAGTATATGTCTTATTCTGCCGATGTTTTTGCACGGTTCTTTTACAATAAAGGCTTCCTTTACATTCCGGGCCTTTTCTTCCGTGCTGAGCATAGTCTGTGTCCTGGTTCGTTTCTTCCGGGCCAATATGTCGCATCTTAGTTCCGCACCAAGTTTCAGGGCGATTCCGCATGCTATGGCTTCTGCCTGATTGTAGCCCCTTGACCATTTCCTTGTCCAATGCAGAGGCACTGGTATTATTGTGTCTGCATCTTTGAACTGCACGGAAGATGCAAGGCGGTCTCCCAATATCCGTCCGAAATGCCTTCCCGCAGAAATGTTTCCCTTATATTTCAGGCTGTATTGTATGTTCCTGTAGTCTGAGCCTTGGCTGAAAAAGTACAATGCAGCGGCAAATGCATATTTCTCTGCCGGTATCTGTGTGGCAGGTGCGGCTTCCAATGTCTTTTGTATCTGTTCGTTGAATTTGTCTGCCATTGGATTATGCTCTCTGTGCCAGAAAAATGTAAACGGCAGATCAGAGATGCAATATAGGCATATATGTGATTCATGGATGCCGAGTTTTCTTCCGCATACGATGCAGGTCCGGGGCAGGAGCAGGTCTGCGGCAGCTGCGCCATATTGTATAAGTGTATTTTTCATGACTGATGATGAAGCTGTTTCAATTCATTTGCAAAATGTCGGATTCCTCTCCGGATCCTCGGCTAAAATACGTTTGCTTTCCGGCAATTTTTATAAAAAAAAGAAAAATGTTTTTAAAAAAGAGAAAAATTGGAGCAGAGGGCGGGGGCTGGAGGTCCGGTGTTGTCCGGAGT
>CAMWUW010000122.1 GCA_947177525.1 uncultured Bacteroidales bacterium
TACGAAGCCTTGACTCCCAGGATAGCACCACACAACACCAGCAACTCACTGACGATCGAGATTGCAGAATAAGTAATCTCTCCCAGCGGTTCAATCCAGAACAGACACACCATTGCAATGACAACTCCGCTGACGAAGCTGGCAATCGCAAGGCCGCCCTGCAGACGTGTGATTTCTATGTGAGACATCTTTGGCATAGGGATCGATTATTCTTTGTCTCTTACTGCGAAGAAGTAAATGAATGGGTCGTAACTGGTTCCTGTATTTGAGGATGTCGGCTTCGGGATGGTTATCACTCCATTCTCCACTCTGCCCAAGTAGGTGCCGCAGCCGGGAACATCTGCCTGATGAGGGAAGCCACTGATGAATATATCTACATTTACATTTGTCGGGAATCCTTCGAGAGTGATTATCAAGTCATCCTTCATGTAATTGTAGCCGTTGTCAGAGAATTGGGCGGTAAAGAAGCACCATCCTTCTTCAACGACGCAACACACATAGCTTTCATACATGTCGTGATTTGCATACACGAAATTCAGGTTGGTAGCCTGAGACTTCTCTATCTTCGACCTTTTGCCTTTCTGGACATACAGGGTCGCGAGAATGATTGTAACGCTTTCCAGTTCGTCATATATCGGAAGTTTTTCGATGCAGATGGTATTCTTGTCCTTTATTCATGTTGTCAGAACCGTTCCGACTCCGTAGGTCGTTTCATAAGACTGTCCCGGCCACATTGTCTGTTCGCTCCGGATGAAACAGGATGAATTTGAACTTTTGTCCAGCATCAGGTCCGGAACATAGATTTCAAGAACTGAAGCGTTTCTGTATGCTTCGTTCTTCGGATCGAAAGTGATTTTGGAATTGAGGACAACCACTTTCTCGGACTGATAATCCTTTATTTCTATGGCGTCGCAGCCAAAGTTGTTTCCTGTAGGTATGATCATGATGTCTAATCTTATCTATCGATGAATACTCCTGTAGAATGTACCTCAGAGGGCTTTTCGTAATGACCTCCACGTGATTTGAAAATGATTTCGTAATCTCCGACCCATTCCATTGCTTCTATGCAGAATGTCTGAGGCGAATAGCCTGTGTCCGCTGAACTTCTCACCATTACAAATGCCTTTCCCTCAATGAAGTTCTTTGGTTTCTTTTTCAGGACGAATGTAGTACTCGCCACATTGTAATCTCCGTGAAGAATAGCATCAGCAGAACAGATTGCAGATCCAGGAGACAACTCGAAATCAAGTCCTTCACCCGAAGAATCTTCTATCACATCGTCTTGAGCAATTCGGGTTCGCGGAACATATTCCTGAGCATAGGCTGTAGAACTTTCCTTGCAGACTGCACTTATGGCCATTGACTCACCTGTGAAGCCGGTCTTCTTGTCGAGCCAGTAGAACTCGCAGAAGTATTTCTTTCCTGCCTCCGGAGCAACGCCATGACTGATGTGTAAAGTGCAGTAAGATCGGCATCGCCCCAATCGGGAGCGAGACCAGGAGTGATGATCACTGTCTGACCCCATCCAGAAGATACTCCAGGACTGAGGGCCGGTGACATCTTGAAGACGAGGACGTGACTTTCAGACGGCTGCTGCAGACCGGTGAAGATGATCATCTCCGGAGAGATCCAAAGGTCGTCATAGAGCACTTCAGGAACATCGCAGATGTAATCCGGAGCATCGGCCAGCATCGGTTCACCTACCATCTGAAGGTTGGAGTTGATGCGGACGAAGGCGTTGTGGGCTGTCATTTCGGCAGCTTGGCCGAGGGTGGAGATGCCTTTCATATGACCAGCCAAGATCTCCCACCGGTTAATTTGGGAATCGGAGAGCTGTCGGAATGTGCGGGAGATCCTGGATAGTCTGTTGCGTGAGACCGCCTGAGCAGGCGTTACTATCTTGGAGTGCTGTGCACGGGATGAGAGGATGTTGCGGCCCTTGACGTTGCGGGCGGTGACATCCTTCGCTGTGCCGGCGAAGTCGTTGAAGGCTATTGAGGGTTTTACGATCATATGGCTGCGGTGCAGCTCCCTCAATTCCAAAGGCAAAGATAATAATAATTTTCTAATGTATTATCACAATGTAATTTATAAATTTTCACATAAAGTATAACTTTATGTATAACACAAAAAAACAGGAATAGCCATATATGCTATCCCTGATATTCTTGTTATAGAGAATTGCTTTATCCAACTGGGAATTCGGTCACATTGAAAGACTGAATTACAGCTGGCATATCAATATGAGTTTCGTATTCAGTAAGAACATCTTTACTCAAAATGCCTTTTCTCCAGGCATAGGATTTACCAATATTCATAGCAAAGTCAGCTATCGTATTTATACCCAATACTAGAAGGTCTGAAGAACACATTTCTCGATGAACCTTAACCTCATAGCTATAATCAACATGCACAATAAAGTAACAAGCATGGCTTCCATTAAATGCTCTTGTTGCAGGCACAAAAGTAGTCTCTGGTATTGTCTGCTTTTTATCTTCTTTTCCAATGCTACTTCCTATACGCCTCTCTGACTCATCAGAAATTATATCAGGAATATGTGTATGAGTACCTTCTGGAAGATCATCCTCAGCTGACTTCATAAAATTGTGGAACTCGACCTTGTAATATTTTCCTTCGCGCAAAACAGGTCCTGACGACAGTTCCTCAAGAGCTCTCGTATCTGTGGTAAAGATTTCTATAATTCTATATCCTGAAGATATCTTATCTGGACTACAAGGACTTGTTACGCATATTTCGAGGAACAGAACATCGTCTCCTTTCCTGATAAGGATATCGGGCACCCAGTTCTCAAACTTAGTCTCCTTTACAAAAGAATCATTATTTAGCAGGTCTATATCTTCCTGTGGACCTTTAACCAAGACAGGATCTTGACCGCCAAGTCTTTCCATAAAAAGGCTCAAAAGATTTTTATGAAGCCAATGATCATGGTTACACTGTTTAGTTACAACGTAATGAGCAAAATGATACTCACGTTCTTCGCCTTTTCTCGCCATCATTTGCCCACCACAATTTATACAAGTATACTTCTCATGACTAGGTGCATCCCCAATATTTATTCGCTTTCCCTCTTTATCAAGAGCAACAGTCCACTCTGCCATAATTCCATTTTTAAAATACTTTCGAAAGATAATAATTAATATCCATATTATATCTATCACCGAATCATTAACTAACTTTGCATATCCTAAACTTACGACTATGCCGAAATATATTCCTAATTCCAGGTTCTCGGACTGTTATGCTTCGGTCGGGAACGTTACATTTTTCCATAAGGACGGAGAGTGTTATTACAGGACGAAGGCGAGGCCTGTGTTCCCCGGTACTGCGGGGCAGCAGGTGCAGCTGTCTATCCATCAGCGAGGGCTTCGGGAGTGGAGGAACCTAGGGCACGATGAACAGCTGGAGTGGAACGCCCTGGCGAAGTCAGTAAGGTCCAAACGGCCACCGTTCAACACCAGCAGCCACATCAGCGGGTATAACCTGTTCATGTCCGCATACCACGGACTCGCCTGTATCGGTGAGGAACGTGTTCCGGAACCTCGGCCATTGCCGGACTTCCCTGTCGTGTACCTGGAACTGGCATCTGCAGCAGTCCTCAACGGAACCGACCTGCAGATATCCTTCCGGATCAATGGCGACACGATCTGCGACCGATTCCGGATCATCGGCAAGATCCAGCTCACCGCACCAGACTACGGTGCCCACCGAGGGAAGTTCAGGAACTATGTCGGTGTCCTGTCTGATGAGGGTTTTGTATCGTTTGTCATTCACGACTTCCGTTCCGTATGCAGCCTCGATCTCAAGGACTACCAGGTACACATGAAGTATTTCCTCATCGATGCAAACAGTGGCCACAGATCAAAAGAAAATCCACTGTCAACAAGCATAGAAATATAGGGTATCAAGATACTTTATAAGTCTTAAGCACAGAGGTAACTCAGAGGGACCTTGAAAGGGTTTCCGAAACACTATTCCGTAAGTCCGGAAGGCTTCAATCATGACATATAAATTTATGCCGACGATACGACCTTCCGAGCGTGTGATGGCGGTCATAGTCAGCAGGAGCCTTCGGGCGTATGTCAGTCATTCTTGGCCTGTGGTGTTTGGGGGCGGTTTTCGCGTCTGCAGGGCAGATGCGGAAACTGACCACAAATGCCACTGGGGGGGGGGCAAGCCCGTAGGGCGCGGCAGGTGGCGGAGGGAGGAGGTTGAGACGGGAGATGAGGGTCTTTCCGCCACTGGCAATAAGAGTCACTAAGCAGTAGAGCCTTCTGACCTTGATGCGAGAGGGTCGGGGCGGCGAAGCGTCTAGCCCCGACATAACTCATCGGCTTTTGCCGATACCTTGTTTTCAGGAAAGTCTTTTCTTCTGACGGAGCTTGCGGAGGAAGAGGAAAAGACTTTCCTGAAAGCCCGCGGCTGCGCCGCTAAGGCTGGCAATTTCTTTTCGGACTTTCGGCCCTCATCAGAGAGACATTCGTTATCTTGCTTACTAACGGTCATTAGAGCATCAGCCTTGACATACCTACGCCGAAAGTCCTGAGCCTCCCGACGGACTTGGAGGCCGTTAGTCCTTGAAGGAGGCTCATTATTGCCAGCCGCCTCGACAGAGAGCATTTCCAGCACAATTCTCCCAACGGGTTTCTACGCAGACACTTAACATAATCGGAATTGTGTGCGCCAGCGAAAACAAATCACAGCGTAGCTCTTGATTTGTTACACAATTTAGGTCCGATTATGTTATGTTTCGGCCGGTCCGCACTGACGCTCAAGCGAGGCACTGC
>CAMWUW010000123.1 GCA_947177525.1 uncultured Bacteroidales bacterium
ATGATGTTGTTGCCGCAGTGTGCCGGACGTTAAAAATAATCATGAAATCTCCTCTTTATGTTAAATGTGAAGTGCATTGGTGGCTATATTGTGAAAAAAGATTAATTTTGCGGATGGAATGCTTGGAAATTGTTAGTGCTGATATGCCCGGACGAGAGCAGGCGTTCCGAACACTATTAACAACTTTATTAATTTTATTCTATGGTTAAAACAATGAAATCTTCATTGTCCAAATGCTGCTTTGCCATATTGGCATTAGCTGCATTGAATGTGCTGATGCCTGCCTTTGCGCAGACCCATAATGGGGGGGGGATCAGTGGAATAGTATCTGACGACCAGGGACCGCTTGTCGGTGCTGCGGTCATGGTCAAGGGAAGTGCAGGGGGAGTCTCTACCGGGCTTGACGGAGAATATGCCCTCTCTGGACTTAAAACAGGTGACGTCATCGTTTTTTCCCTGCTTGGCTATAATGATCTTGAGGTCGTTTATAATGGACAGGCAACTCTGAATGCCGTCCTTGAAGTCTCTTCCGAGTTTCTTGATGAAGTCGTTGTGACGGCCCTCGGAATCAAGAGGTCTGAAAAAGCGCTTACCTACAATGTACAGCAGATCAGCGGAGAAGAACTGCAGACTGTCAAGAGCACAAACTTCATGAATGCTCTTGCCGGCAAGGCAGCCGGTGTGCAGATCAACAACAGCTCTTCAGGCCCCGGAGGTGCGGTGAAAGTTGTCATGCGCGGTGCCAAGTCCATAGCGCAGAACAACAACGCTCTTTATGTGATTGACGGTGTGCCTATGTACAACCCTGCCACTAAGGGCGGTGACGGTGCAATGACTGACCAGCCTGGTTCTCAGGCAGCTGCGGACATCAACCCTGATGACATCGAGAGCATCTCCCTTCTTACAGGTCCTTCTGCTGCGGCTCTCTACGGATATGAGGGCGCAAACGGAGTTGTACTCATCACCACAAAAAAAGGAAAGGCAGGCAAGACATCGCTTTCATACAGCAACAACACGATGTTCAGCGACCCTATGATGATGCCGCGTTTCCAGAATACGTATGCAAGTTCTTCTACAGACAAAAACCTGTGGAGCCAGCCTAACGCATATCCGTTCAATCCTGCGGACTTCTTCAACACCGGAAGCACTGTTACCAACACTTTGTCGCTTTCTACCGGTACGGAAAAGAACCAGACGTATATTTCCGCTGCGGCCACAAATGCAAACGGTATTCTTCCGAACAACGATTACAACCGTTACAACTTCAATTTCCGCAACACCACGTCGTTCCTTAATGACAAGTTCCTCCTTGACGTGAGCGCTAACTATATCTTGCAGAATGACAAGAACATGGTGTCTTCCGGAACTTATTACAACCCTCTCACTTCGCTCTATCTTTTCCCGAGAGGCGAAGACTTTGCGGACATGCAGGTGTATGAGAGATGGGATCCGTCACTTGAACGCAACGACCAGTATTGGCCTAAGACCATAAGCGACGGAATCAACCTTGCTGACAATAACCCTTACTGGACTATGTACCGGATGAACCGTGAGAATGTGAAGCACAGGTACAAGCTTGCTGCAAGCCTCCAGTACAAGATTACAGACTGGCTCAACATTCAGGGACGTGTAAGCCTTGACAATTCAGACAACAAGTACACGAAGAAGATGCATGCCGGAACAAACAGCATCCTTGCCGGTCCAAAGGGACGCTATCTTGAGAGAACCAACATTGACCGCCAGACGTATGCTGACGTTCTTGCCAATGTAAACAAGACATGGGGAGAGTTCAACTTTCTTGCCAATGTCGGAGGGTCCATCAAGGACACAAGAGTTGAGATGAGCGAGACTGAAGGAGACCTTAGGGATGTCACCAACTTCTTCTCAGTGGAGAATATTGTCGGCAGCGGCTACTATAAAGTGGACAAGGATGGCCTCAGACGCCAGACGCAGTCTGTCTTTGCCAATGTCGAGCTTGGCTGGAAGAGCTGCCTCTTCATCAACGGTACGGTGCGTGCCGACTGGGATTCAGCCCTTGCATTCTCTTCTTACGGCAAGAAACCTTTCGTGTATCCTTCTGTCGGAGTGTCCGCACTTTTCCATGAGATGTTTACAATGCCTAAGTGGTTCAGCTTCCTTAAGGCCCGCTTCTCATACACGACTGTCGGTAACTCATACGACCCTCACATGACAAGGCTAAGATATGAGTACGATCCTCAGAACAATTATTTCAAGGTCAAGGACATCTATCCTAACTATGATCTCAAGCCTGAGCTTACCCAGTCATTCGAGGCAGGTCTCAACATGAAGTTCATTGACAATACCCTCAGCCTGGATGTGACTTACTATCACTCAAATACCATGAACCAGACTTTTGAGGCTCCGCTTTCCGGAGGCTCCGGATACAAGGCCGTATATGTACAGGCCGGAAACATCCAGAACTCAGGTATAGAGGCAGCTCTCGGCTATGACAACAGGTGGGGCAAATTCGGCTGGTCATCCAACCTTACGGCTTCTATGAACAAGAACAAGGTTGTCAGCCTTGTGGATGGAGTAACCAATCCTGTTACAGGCGAGCTTATTTCTTTGCCTCATGTAGACAAGGCCAACCTCGGAGGACCGACCGTACGTCTTGTAAAGGACGGCTCAATGGGTGATATTTATGTGAACAGAGACTGGAAGCGTGACCGCTATGGAATGATTGAACTGGTTGACGGTGTGCCTTCTATGGAGACTACCGAATACCGAAAGGTCGGTTCGCTGCTCCCTAAGGCCAATCTCGGATGGCGCAACTCTCTTTCATGGAACGGCTTGCGTCTCAATTTCCTCATCACTGCCCGTATCGGCGGCAATGTTGTCTCGCAGACACAGGCATATATGGACTACCATGGCGTGTCAGAGCGCAGCGCACAGCTCAGGGAGCAGGGCGGTGTGATGATGAACGGAACAATGGTTTCCGCATTTGATTACCTTAAGGTTATCGGAGCTAACGGAGGTGAGGCCGACTATTATGTATATGACGCTACAAATGTGCGTCTCCAGGAACTCAGCCTTGAATATACAATCAACAGAAAATATCTTAAGAATGTGTGTGACATCACTGTCGGGCTTGTAGCCAACAACCTTTGGATGATTTACTGCAAGGCTCCTTTTGATCCTGAACTTGTGTCGACTGCCTCATCCACTTTCTATACAGGCGTTGACCTCTTTATGACCCCAAGCCTCAGAAGCCTTGGTTTCAATGTAAAACTCAACTTCTAAAACAGGAACGAAATGATAAACAAGATTACAATAAAAAAACTTCTTGCTGTGATGGCGGCAGGCTCGCTCATTGCTGTGTCCTGTACCAAAAATTTCGAGAAGATCAATATTCATCCTGCTGACCTTGACCCGGACGACATGAGTTCTGTGGAGAAGGTGGGAACACTTCTGCCGGCTATGATATATCTGCTTCAGCCGCAGCATGAGAACAACTCCCAGATGACTGACCAGCTGGTATATGGTCAGCTCGGAGGATACTATTCAGCTCCAAACATGTTCAACAACCATGGAGGAAACGGACATCAGGTAGCCAATTGGAATCCGCAGGAGACAATGTACCGCGGACCGTACATCGACTTCATGTCTCCATTCTATTCAAACTATTTCAGAATCGTGGAGGAGACCGGCGGTGAAGGTGCCGTTTATGTTGTGGCCAATGTCATCAAGGTTGCAGTTATGCACAGGATTGCCGATACATACGGCCCGATTCCTTATTCAAAGGTCGGCTCTGGTGCATTTGAAGTTGAGTATGACGCTCTTGATGTGCTGTATCCGAAGCTCCTGGAGGATATCTCCGCTGTAATATCTACGCTTGAGAGCTATGGCAGCACGCCTTCTCCGGCTCTTGCCGAGTATGACATAATGTTCAAGGGCAACTTCTCAAAATGGCTTAAGTACGCCAATTCTCTGAAGTTCCGCATTGCAATGAGAATAAGCTCTATGGATGAGGCTCTGGCAAAAACTGCCATGCAGGAGGCCATGCTTAGCGGAATGCTGCTTGACAACTCGGACAATCCTACTTTGCCTACAAGTGACAATCCTGTCTATAAGGCTGCCGTTTCATGGGGTGACCTTTGCATCAATGCTTCAATAACAACCTATATGAACGGTTATGCTGATCCACGCAGGGAGAAGTATTTCACTCTCACCGACGGCGGCGAGTACAATGGCCTTCGTCTTGGCTACATGCCTGGACAGATCGGCGGCGCAAACGCCAGATATTCTAAGCCGGCTGCAGTGCAGAATACTCCTATGCCGGTGTTCTACGCAGCTGAGTCATGGTTCCTCATGGCTGAGGCAGCGCTCAAGAACTATATCAGCGGTGATGCTGAGACATACTACAACACTGCTGTCGCTACTTCCATGGAACAGTGGGGCGTGAAAATAGGAAACTATATGAGCAAGTCCGGCGGATCGTTCAGCTACAGCGATTCCAGAAACTCGTCCAACAATTATACGCTTGCTAATGTTCCGGATGTGGCATGGAGCAGCGTAAGCACAACAGACGGACATCTCAAGCAGATTCTCACTCAGAAATATATCGCAAACTATCCGTTCGGTCTTGAGTCATGGAGCGATTTCCGC
>CAMWUW010000124.1 GCA_947177525.1 uncultured Bacteroidales bacterium
TGATAGGTGTAATCCTGTTTTTCGTGGGCCTGGGAATATTCTGGAACGGTGCGTCCGCCATTTACGGAGTCTTCAACGGCAGGCAGATAGAAAGCCCAGGGATGATAGCCTTCTGGGCGGCAGTTGCCTCCATTGTCCTGAAGGAGGCTCTATACCATTATACTATACTCAGAGGCCGGAAACTCGGTTCGCAGTCGGTCATTGCCAACGCATGGCATCACAGGAGCGATGCGTTTTCGTCCATAGGCACGGCTGTCGGCATAGGCGGGGCAATCCTGCTTGGGGACAGATGGGTTATCCTTGACCCGATAGCTGCTGTTGTCGTAAGCTTCTTCATCTGCAAGGTTGCAGTGCAGCTGGCTTTTCCCTGCTTGGAGGAACTTCTGGAAAAATCATTGCCGGAGGAGACTGAGCGTGATATTTTAAATATATTGCAGGACTTTCCGGAAGTGAGTGACCCTCATCATCTGAGGACCCGCCGTATCGGGAACTACTGCGCGGTGGAAGTGCATATCCGCATGGATGGCAACACTCCGCTTTCAGAAGCGCACGACACCGCCTCAGCCATAGAAGCCCGCATCAAGAACCTGCTCGGTCCCTCCACCATCGTCAGCATCCATCTTGAGCCTCGCAAGCGATAAGCAAACAGTCCTGTGGACTTTTGCAGCGCGCAGCAGATTTGTGAACTTCATCAGAGGACAATTATCTGTTGACAAGCTCTATTGCTTCTTTGCCCGTCATGCTATCAATATTAAGGCGAAGCACAGAGACATGGCTGAGGCATTTTGAAATCTCTGCACTCGGGTCGATTCCCGGGGAATACTTGGCACACAGAAGTGACAGACCTTTCATTATTTCATCAGTGTCAGATACAGTGTGGATCGTTCCGCTAACTATGACGCTTCGGAAGTATGAAGTGAATTCCTCCGGGACAATCATGTCCTGACCGATAACACAAAACGAACATCGTGAATCAGCAGCTATACATTCCATCTTATGCCCTTTAACTGCACTGTGGAAATATATGTGTCCGTCCCTGTCGTAAACGAAACTGATAGGAACTCCGTATGGTTCTCCATCTGAACTGACAAGTGACAGAACCCCGTTTGTTGAGTTTGTCAGTATTTCCTTTGCATCTGCTTCATTGAGAAGCTGCCTTAAACGTCGCATTTTTCTTTCCATCACTCTAATGTCTTAAGTCCGGCAACCACAGGCCCGACAATACCAACTCCCGGCCGGGCGGGATTCTGGCCGGCAATTTTTAGGCTACTTTCACCATAAGATACATAATCTTGGCTACTTGCATTCCTGAGTTTGCCAAGACAAAATGTAAAGCCGACTTCTGTCAGTCCTCCTAAGATAAGAAGAGTCCAGTTTATAACAGATTGCAATTGAATTGTCATATTCGAGGGCTGCAAATAATCTGCTTGGCAAGATTCTTGGCGTTTTTTTTCTATGGCTGCTGCAAAATTAATAAGAGTGGGGCGAAAAAGCAAAGCATGTAAAAATTCTGTCTTTTGTTATACTTTACTCTAAGTGTTGCACATCTTCTCCTTGCGCCTTCCAGATTTTTTGAACCATTTCCGATGGCGGAACGTGTGTGAGATTGCAATGATGATAAATAGAAATCCGATTTTTCCGTGCACTCCTCCTGTTGTAGAATGGCCGTGAAGCAGCCATTGTGGAATGGAGATAAGTCCTGTCAATGATGTTGCGGCAATAAGTATGCTCAGCACTTTCGAAGCTTTTGATGCCTGGACGGAAAATTTTCTTTTCCATTCCATGACCTTTCCCCAATTCAGCTTCAGATGCCATATCACAAGACCGGACATAATAGTTGCGGCTATTATATGAAGGCACGCCCAGAAATTGAAAGGCAGATGAAAGACCGGATTGCCGTGTGATGCCTCCAAAATAACAGAGCTTGCCAGAACTGGCAGGGTAGTGGCAAGCAGAGCGTAGTTACATGTTTTTAACCTCTTCATTTTGACTTTTCTTTTTTTGCAAAGTTATCTTTTCCGTGTCTTGCGTATATTCAATATATTTGCAGATATATATTAATTATTTGCAATTATGACAAATGCAGTCAAAAGTGTCATTGCTGAACATCTCAGGATACATAAAATTGATGCATGAGAGAGTATGGCTTTACGAATAAGGTGTTTTACGTTTTTGCTTGATGTAAATAGTTGAGGCTTAAGTGATTTCAAATAATCGCTGCCCCAAAAACGGAGCAGCGATTTATAGGTATTGGTTGATTTTCAGTGATTTGTGCTTGACGGCAGTGTCCGCTCCGATGGGAGAGGATACTTGGATGCAATACATTGTGCCTTATAATATTAATGCCTTGTGGCTTACTGCTTATGGTAATTTATAGTCAAGCTGCCTTTTGTCAGAGTCAATTCCTCTTTTGTCAGTCTCTCTATAGCAAGCGTATCACAAAAATGAATCGTCTCGTGGTTTCCTATACTTTTCCCGGAAAGAATCAGCATGTTGTCTGTCTTTTCCCACTTTTCATACTGCAAAGTTGCCATATTAATGGAAGACGCCTTGCCGCCCTTTTCCAAAGTTATACCTTGAACTTGATTCTCCATTCCGGGAACAGGTTCTACCCAATTCCCCTCGATGCCGTTTCCGCCGCAAGCGGTAAACCCTGCTACGGCCATAAGGCCGCACACTCTTTTAAAAATAGCTTTTGTTCTCATATTTCTTTGCCTCTTTTTGTTACTGAGAGTTTTTTATTGTCAAATAAGGGAAGCGTGAAACAGCAATGCTTCCGTGGTGGATACAAATAACCCAATTTCTCTTAAAATTACAAATAATATCTGTACTGTCAAAATCTTTTACATATTTTGATGAAATGCCATCTTGTCCTCCGTTTGGAAGAGAGCAAAGAAAAGAGTACCTTAGCCGTCAGATAAAATTGAAAACAAGGAAGCACACCGTAAGAATATACAACGATAAAAACAGAGATATGAACAACGAAATCCTATATGTTCTCCTGCCAGATTATGCCGGGCATGAGATTGTCTATCTTTCAGAAGCCATAGCATCCGATGAATATGCGCTGAAAGAGAATCCGAAATATGTCAACAAGGTAGTAGCCCCGACACTGGAGCCGGTGAAGTCAATCGGAGGCTTCCGCACATTGCCGGACTATTCATTCGACACCATGCCTGAAGATTACGCCGCCCTGGTGCTGATCGGAGGCTTCGGCTGGACGACGCCTGTAGCGGACCAGGTGGTGCCGATTGTCCGGAAAGCCATTGAAAAAGGCAGGATCACAGGGGCAATCTGCAACGGTGCTTCGTTTATGGCAAAATGCGGCCTGCTCAATGCCGTCAGGCATACGGGCAACGGTCTGGAGCAGCTGAAGCTCTGGGGAGGAGAGAATTATACGAATCCGGACGGATATGTCCATGCCCAGGCTGTCAGCGACAAGAATATCGTGACAGCAAACGGCTCCGCGACACTGGAGTTCGCAAAAGAGCTGCTTCTGCTGCTCGAGAACGACACTCCGGAACGTATCGAGATGTACTATCAGTTCAACAGGCAGGGATTTTGCAATCTGTTCTAAACTATATAAACGGTATACCTGACTACCAGATTGTTGAATTCAATCCGACAATCTTCAAGAACGAAGAGTTAGATAAATTGTTAAGATGATAGAGACAGAAAGACTGATACTCAGGCCTTGGAAAGAAGCTGATGCTCCGGTTCTGTTCAGATATGCCTGCGATCCGGACATCGGTCCCATTGCAGGCTGGCCTCCCCATACATCGGAAGAAGACAGCCTGGAAATTATCCGCACTGTTTTCGCGTCCCCTGAAACATATGCGGTCGTGCTGAAAGAAAGCGGTGAACCGGTCGGCAGCTGCGGGATAATGTTCTCCGACAGCCTCCATAGCGCAGACATGAAACAGGAGGAAGCTGAGATTGGATACTGGATAGGCAAGCCTTATTGGGGCCGGGGTCTGATTCCCGAGGCGGTCATGGCTCTGCTTGCAAGATGCTTCGGCGACCTGCATCTCAATGCCGCATGGTGCGGACATTATGACGGGAACACAAAATCGAAACGTGTTATCGAGAAATGCGGATTCAAGTACCATCATACGAACACTGACGTCGTATCACCGCTCGGCGACAGACGGACCGAGCATTTCTATATCATGACAAAGGAGGACTACAATGCCATACATCTCAATAGAAAGCGGTAAGCTGACCGCAGAACAGAAGAAACAGCTGATAGAGAGACTTACTGCAACAGCATCCGAGATAACCAATATCCCGGAGCAGTTTTTCACCGTGACGATAAAGGAGCTGCCGGACGAGAATTTCGGTATCGGAGGCCGGTCTATTGATGAAATCAAACGTACATATAAGGGATAAGGCCATGAATATCAGGGAAGAACTGCAGCGATTCTCCGGAAGTGCGGCCAGTCTGCGTTTTAACGGCATAGATGTCAGTCCGGAAACAATCAGGGCCATCATGATAAATGAGGTCGTTCCGTCATGTCCGGAAGATGATTTCTATGGAAAATCTGATGCCGCGTATATGTCAACGACAATCCAGTTGTTCCGTAAAGCAGGGATAGAGGTGGATTCTGCCCAGGACATCCTGGGC
>CAMWUW010000125.1 GCA_947177525.1 uncultured Bacteroidales bacterium
CCTCATGTCCGCATTCCTTCCGGCATAGCTTTCGTCAAAAAGCCCGAGTTCATTTCCTGTTTTTGCATCTTTGGCTGTCCTTTCCGGAGAGGGCAGCGACCTGCAGGCATCCTTGCCCAGAAGTCTAACCATGTCCACAGCCTTGCCTACAAAATCTTCAAGTGCCTTCTCTTCCAATCTGTTCGTGGAGAAAGTCCCGTATCTTCCGTCTGCGAACAGATATATGAAAATCGACCTGTCCGCGGAACGGCTGACCTTGTCAAGCTCCCCATTCAGCATCGTGCAGCTGTCAAGTACACTTTTGCTCAATGAAACCCTCACTGCGTCAGCTCCTTTTTCCAAGGCGTATTCCATGCACCGCCTTGCCATATTCATTTCCTGTATGCTGATCATTGTCATTCCCCTCCAACTGTCAGTCTGTTTACAAGCACTGTCGGCATGCCGCATGAAACAGGTACGCTCTGTTCTTTTCCGCATGTCCATGTGCCGTTGTCTATTTTGAGGTCATTGCCGACTGCCGTGATGTCCGCCAAAGCCTGGGGACCGTTTCCTATTATGTTGATATCCTTTACCGGAGCCGTAAGGCGGCCGTTTTCAATCAGGAAGCCGTTCTTTACAAAGAAGGTGAAGTCTCCCTCTCCGATTTTTACCTGGCCGTTTGAGAACTCGTCGACGTAGATTCCCTTTTTAACGGATGAGATTATACCTTCCGGATCTGCATTTCCGCTTTCCATGTAGGTAGCCCTCATTCTCGGGATTGGGTTGTATCTGAAATTTTCCCTGCGTCCGTTTCCGGTAGGTTTCACTCCGTATCTGCCTGCGCTGATTCTGTCATGGAGATATGAGCACAGGATGCCGTCACGTATCATGTATGTCTTTTCTCCGGCAACGCCTTCATCATCGAAATTTCCTGCTCCGCGGTTGTTGGCGAGCGTGCCGTCGTCTACGATGTCAATGCCTTTGGGACATACCTGCTGCCCCATTTTGTCAGAGAAGACAGACTGGCCCTTCCTGTTGAAATCTGCCTCGAATGCATGGCCCATGGCCTCGTGAAGAAGTATCCCGGATGCTCCTGCGCCCATGACCACATTCATCTGTCCTCCTTTCGGCCGCTGGGCCTCAAAACGGGCATCAATGCCTTTGGTGACTTCTTCCGCCAATTCCTGGGCCAGCTGTCCGCTTATGAGTTCAGCACCAATGCGGAAACTTCTGGATGCGCTCTTGTCTATCGTCATGCCGTTTTGGCGGAATACGGCAGTTACCGTCACGCTTCCCATAGGCCTTGAGTCGCATGTAAGCTCCCCGAGGGAATTGTACATCATGACCTCGCAAACTGAGTTGGACAGTCTTGCAATTACTTTTACAACTCTTTGGTCTCTGGCTGTTACATGTTTTTCAATGTCTTTCAGAAAAGGAAGGAATGCCCCCGCGTCCGCCTGCCTCCAGTCTTTCTGCTGCGGATACAGGTCCAGGCCTGCATTCGGCACCCGTGCATATTTTATTCCTCCGCTCATTCCGGCCGCTATCGTGGATGCCGCATCAGCTGCCTTGAGCATGTCGCACATTTCGGTGTTTTCGGAATATGCATATCCGGTCTTTTCACCCTTGAGCACCCTTATGCCTACTCCGAAGTCTGTGTGGAAGCCTCCCGATGAAACTTCTCCGTCTTTGAGCAGCATATTGAAAAATGATGTGTTCTCAAAATAAAGGTCGGCATAGTCACCTCCACGTGACAGTGCCGTCCATATAATTTTGTCGAGCAGGGGTTCCGTAACCCCGAAAATATTCAGATAATATGTGTGTCCGTTCATGCTTCTTCCTCATCCGGCCTTTCTTCCGCCGTCTTCCTTATCATGTTATATGTAACGATGTCCCTGATGTTTGTGATTTCGTCTTTTGCTCCTTCTGCAATGACCCTGAACGGTATCTGCGAATTGTCTGCCAGAATCCATCTTTCACAGACCGGGGCATAATAATGGAAGAAATATCCGATTCCGACCTGGTATCTTCTCCGTATGGTCTCTTCCGGTATATTGTGCCCTCCGGCTTCCACCCTCGCCCTTACTCTTTCGACTGCCAGCTCCGGAGAACTGAGCCAGAAATACAGCAGGGTCACGGAGTAGCCCGCTTCCTGGGCCATGCGCACAGTTTTCAGAAGTGTTCTTGTCGCAAGTGTTGTCTCCACTGCGAAATCCTGTCTTCTTTTCAGAAGGTAGCGTATTTTCATAATCATATACCTGCTGGCCTGTATGGAGGCCTTCTCCGGATTGAACGGGGACAGGCCTTTGGCAAATTCGTCGGAATTGACAAATTCGCTGCATTCAAGCATTTCAGGGAGCATGGAATATGACGCTGTTGTCTTTCCTGCTCCGTTACATCCCGATATGATATATAGTCTTGGCATTTCAGCTTAGCGTTTACCTTCTGTCACCCCATATCCGAACAATGCGAAATCCCCCTTGCACGGATCTTCCGGAAAAATCTCCCGGAATGCCTCTGTAATCTCAACGGCAGTGGCCATGTCTTTCTGCCTGCGGCTGGTCAGCCCAAGTGCGGAAGCCTGCTCGTAGACATGCACGTCAAGCGGAAGCACGAGTGACTTCTTGTCGCTGTTTTTCCATAGACCGAGGTCCACTTTCCCGTCATCCCTTACCATCCATCTTCGCATCATGCTGATTTTTTTGTTCGGGGCCCTCCTGTCCTCTTTCTGTCCGAACACACCGCACCGTATTTCCGTATCAGTCATGCCTTCTATGCTGTCCCTCTGCATGTATATCTTCTGAAGCCTTCCGCATATCCCCGCAAATTCGCTCCACTTGACTGTACGGTGAAGGCTTGTGTCATCGTTGCGCCATTCGCCTCCCATCACATAGTCATACGGTTTCCATGCCATCTCGTCAAACATCCTTCCGCAGTCTCTTACAATCATGGCCCTTCTTCCCCATGCCAGATGTGCGGCCAGAAGGGCCGAAATCTCCACATCGGCAAGAGAAGCCTCTGATTCATTGTATTTCTTGGCAAAGATTCTCGGGAATGCTATCGGGTCTTCCTCGAAATATTTGGGGTCATTGTATTTTTCGGCCCACCCGGCAAGGGTCTCTTTTAATGCGTTGTCCATAATATTCCACAAAAGTAATAAAAAAGAAGACGTGGCCCAAAAAATCTCCGGACCACGTCTTTCAATTATTGTTTATGACTGTCTTATCTGGTGGCAGCCTCGAGTTTCTTCATCATTGCGAACATGAAAAGTCCGGAAATCACGCAGAGCGAGATGAGGACTGTCCATACGCCCCAGAGAGGAAGCTTGTCCCAAAGGAGGCCCGGCACTGATACAAGATAGTTTCCGACTGCAGTTGCGGCAAACCATCCTCCCATCATCATTCCCTTGTACTTCGGAGGTGCAACCTTTGACACGAAAGATATTCCCATCGGCGAGAGCAGAAGCTCTGCGAAAGTGAGCACAAGATATGTGGAAATGAGCCAGTTCGGTGAAATGAGTTCAGGGCTTACAGTTCCTCCGAGCTCTTTCGGAGATGCCAGTCCCATTGAACCTGCAGTCAGGATGAGGAAGCCTGCGGCTGCCACGAACATTCCGAGTCCGATCTTGCGTGGTGCAGAAGGCTCTTTGCCTTTCTTGGCCAAAGCTGAGAATATTGCAAGTGACACAGGCGTAAGCGCAACTACAAAGAACGGGTTGAACTGCTGGAAGTCAGAAGGCTGTATGCTTACCTGTGCATCCATACCCAAGTAAAGGGCTGCTGCTCCGCCCCAGAGGACAAGTGTGGCAGCCGCTGATGTGAGCTTGCCTTTTGTGGTTTCGGACTGGAATGCGCCGAAAAGCGTATAAATTGAAATTGCGATAAGTGCAAGGCTCCAGATGTTGAATCCGATGCGTGTGATGCCTTCCGCCATGTTGGATGTATAGTCACGGGCAAAGAGTGTCATTGTCGCTCCGTTCTGGTGGAATGCCATCCAGAAGAAGATAACTACTGCAAACACAAGCACGAGTGCGGTGATGCGGCTTTTGGTCTGCTCCGGAGTAAGCTCGTCCTCTGTAACTTTGGCTGCCTTTGCCTGTTTTGCGTTTACGTCAGCATGCTTGAACCAAGGGCGGCAGCTGAAGTAGATGGCCACTGAAAGTATGAGGGACAGGCATGCAACCGCAAAGCCGTAGTTGTAGGCAGTGGAAAGTTTCTCGATGTAGAAGTTGCTGAAGTTTACCATGTCCATTCCGGCTGCTCCCGGCATTGATGCAGCAAGGCTTTCGAGCTTTGACATGTTCTCCGCATTGATTGTGCCGTTCATGCACTGGTGTGCCAGTGCCGGTATGTTGGCATCATATACGAGGGCGGACTTTGACAGGAAGAAGTTGGTCACGGCCTTTGCCATTGAAGGTGCGAACATTGCTCCGATGTTTATCGCCATATAGAACAGGCTGAATGCAGAGTCGCGCTTTGCCGAATATTTTGGATAATCGTAAAGGTTTCCGACCATTACCTGGAGATTTCATTTGAAA
>CAMWUW010000126.1 GCA_947177525.1 uncultured Bacteroidales bacterium
CCCGGCCGTCTTTCTGTTCAGTGTTTTCATATCTTATGGTTATTTATTGATTTTCAATATATTCATCTTCATGACAGATTCCGGAGGCTGTCATTTTTTCTTATTTCGTGACAAATGTACAAAATTTCCGTGTACGTTCACGGAAAAATCATTACATTTACACCCGAATGACAATTTTTCATATTCTTTTGTAGAATTTTAACTAAATGTCATTCCCTTTAAAACGATATTTGCACATAGCATTAAACACTTAAAATATGGACATCCTTTCTAAAATAGAAGACATCATGAGCGACAGACCGTTCATTCATGATGATTTCATGCTCACCAATACATTTGCACGTGAGCTGTACCATGAGAGCGCGGAGAAAATGCCTATCATTGACTACCACTGCCACCTCGTTCCCAAAATGATTGCAGACAATCATCAGTTCAAAGACCTTACTGAGGTATGGCTCGGCGGAGACCATTACAAATGGAGGGCGATGAGAGGGAACGGCGTTCCGGAAGAATTCATAACAGGCGGGCGCGGAAGCTATGAAAAATTCGAGAAGTGGGCAGAGACTGTCCCTTATACAATGAGGAATCCTCTTTATCACTGGACACATCTTGAACTTGCAAGAGTATTCGGCATCTACAGCCTTCTCAGCCCCAAGACGGCACGGGCAATCTATGACGAATGTACGGCAAAGCTTCAGACGGAAGAGTACAGGGGGCAGGAACTTATGAAAAAGTTCAATGTAAAGGTTGTCTGCACGACAGATGACCCGGCAGACAGCCTTGAGTTCCACAGACAGATCAATGCCCATCCATTCGGGGTGAAGGTTCTTCCGGCATGGAGACCCGACAAGGCTATGGTCATAGAGAAGCCAGAACAGTACAGGGAATATATAAATAAGCTCGGTGAAGCCGCAGGAGTCACGATTACCGGCTACCAGGACCTTCTTGATGCACTCAGAAAAAGACATGACTTCTTCCACGAGATGGGAAGCCGCCTATCCGACCACGGTCTTGAGACATTCTATGCAGAAGATTTTGAGATTGAAGAGATTGACAGCATTTTCCGCAATACTCTCAAAGGGCAGCAGCCGACAAAAGAAGAAGTGCTTAAATTCAGAAGCGCAATCATGCTGGACTTTGCGCGCATGGACCACGAAAAAGGCTGGGTACAGCAGTTCCACATCGGTGCAATCCGCGACAACAACACAAAAATGTTCAATATCCTCGGACCTGACACGGGATACGACGCCATACATGACGTGCACTGCGCTGCAGCCGGGCACAAATTCCTTAACAGGCTCGCAATGGAAGACAGGCTCACCAAGACAATCCTCTACAATCTTAATCCAAAAGACAATGAGGTCCTTGCCACAATGGCCTATACATTCAATGACGGCACGGCGCCGGGAAAAATCCAGCTCGGTTCCGGATGGTGGTTCCTTGACCAGGAGGACGGCATGCGCAAGCAGATGAATGCCCTGTCATCACTCGGACTCATCAGCAGATTCGTAGGAATGCTCACTGATTCAAGAAGCTTCCTGTCATACCCGCGCCATGAATATTTCCGCCGCATCCTCTGCAGCGTACTCGGAGAGGATCTCGAAAAAGGAAAACTTCCGAAGAGCGAGATGGAATTCATCCATCAGATGGTAAAAGACATATCATACAACAATGCCGCCAGATATTTCAATTTCTGACGGCATCGTGATGCGGTTCAATTATTCTGCCGCAACATATTTATCGGCTTTCTCTTTCATCCGGGCAGCACGTTTCTCGCTGTCCGGGTGCGAAGAGAACATTTTTTGAACAACTGAAGCCTTGGCTCCATTTGACAATTCAACCAGTTTGTTCAGTCCGTTGGCCATACCGTAAGGGCTGAATCCATGCTTTACACAAAATTCAAATCCATATTCGTCTGCGGCATACTCCTGCTTCTGGGAGAACTGGGCATCAAGAAAAGCCGCAGCGACATCTCCCAGCTGAGAATCTGACAGCTGGCCGATCTTTCCTCCGGCAGCACCTGCTGCATTCAAGGCAGCTGAAGCAAGATAAGCATTTTTCATTGCATCCTTGACGTCATGATGCACGACATGTCCGATTTCGTGCCCGATGATTGCCATCAGCTCATCATCATCCATAATGTCCATCAGTGAAGAGAACACACGTATTGAACCGTCTCCGCAGGCAAATGCATTGACATCAACCACATAGTATACCTTAAAATTAAGCGGAAGTCCGTCAACTTCAATAATGCCTTCCGTAAGTCTGCGCAAACGTGCATCATACTCGCCTGTGTCAATCGGGTTATGCTCGTCCATCCACACCACGGACTCATGGCTCATTGCGGCAATATCCTCGTCAGACAAAGTAATTGCCTTGGTTACATCTCCGGCAGCCTGAACAGCTTTCTTGATGTTCACTGTACGGTTACCGATTTTGATCTGGGCTTGTGAAGTGGCCATGGCAAATGTAGACATGACCACAAGAACAGCGAAAATTCGTCTCATTGCAAAATACTATTTAATTTATTAAAGTTCATATTGACAAAGGCATTTTCTGCCATACTGACTTTTGAGGGGCACAAATATAGCACTTTTCCCAATTCAACTGGCACTGCTCACAGATTCATGCGAAAAAAATCAACGGCAATTGACTGCACCAGTTTTCCGCAATTATGTCCACCTGGGAAAAATTCAGTCCGCAGTCCGGTATCTCCTCCAGGACCGTTTCCGTATAATGAAAGGAAGTCATAAATACAGTTCATGCGCCTATATGCCTCAGACACGACATTCTTAGGGAACAGATGGTCCTCTTCTCCGCTCAGAAACAGCATGGGCCTCGGGTAAAGCATAGCAGCCACATCCGGAAAATCATGGACAGAACGCAATTCAGGAATAAGCATGGACAATGACGAAGCACTTGAAGTGTCCACAGCCTCCTTAAGAGTCATCCAGCTGACAGCCGCCCCGCACCTTATGTCACTTCTGACGGCAGACAATAGCCAGCATCTGTGCGCTCCCATTGAAAATCCGAAGGCTCCGATTCTCCCGGAATCTATATATGGAAGGGATTTAAGAAACTCCAGGGCAGAAATGTCATCATGAAGTATATGGCGTGCCCAGACATCACCGCGCGCCTCAAGGGAGTCATAAACAGCACGCTGCCCTTCATATACTCTTGTTTTAAGTGTCTTCAGCTCATCCCTGGAATTTTTGCCGTCAGAATGGCCGAAAGCAAGTTCTGACCAGCGCTGCGCATCAGCCGAGGACCGGCCACCCCAATATAAGGCATCAGGTACAAGAACCACATAGCCGAGCGATGCCAAAGAATCCGCGAAATAGACCCCGTCAAAATTTTTGACGGTCCATTGGCGTGAAGACTTAAGTATATGTTCCGGCACACTTCCGGCGACCGGTTTTGCCAGCTTTTCCTTGCCGATATCAAACCGTGCTCCATGGTCATGCAGCATAAGCACAGCCGGCAATCCATTCCCAGGGCACAAAGCAACTGAGTCAGGCACCAAAAGCAAAGCAGGAATCCGGCCGCCGTCTGCCGCACCATATTCAATGAGCATGCAACTGTATCCGCATCTTCCTTCAACTGCAAGCACATCTGCATCCGATGACAAGCCGGGGCCAATACCGTCATCAGATGCAAGTCCCGGCAATGCTGCAAAAAACAATGCCAGGACAAGACACAAATATTCTATGACACGTATGCCGGCCACTTATTCCGCCATGAGTTTTTTGTACTTGAACCTCTTCGGCTCCTCATTTCCAAGACGGCGTTTCTTATTTTCCTCATATTCCGAATAAGTGCCTTCAAAGAAATAAACCTGGGAATCCCCTTCAAAAGCGAGTATATGCGTTGCAATACGGTCAAGGAACCACCTGTCATGGGAAATGACCACGGCACAGCCCGCAAAGTTCTCAAGTCCCTCCTCAAGAGCACGTATAGTGTTTACGTCAACATCATTGGTAGGCTCGTCGAGCAAAAGCACATTGCCTTCATCTTTAAGGGTCAGGGCAAGATGAAGACGGTTCCTCTCACCTCCGGAAAGAATCCCGCAAAGCTTCTCCTGGTCTGCTCCCGAAAAATTGAAACGTGACACATACGCCCTTGCATTGACATCCCGCTTTCCAAGTTTCACAAATTCCGAATCATTGGAAATCGTCTGGTACACAGTCTTGTCAGGGTCAATGCTCTTATGCTGCTGGTCAATATATGCAGTCTTAACAGTCTCCCCTATCGTTATCTCTCCGGCATCCGGTTCCTCCAATCCCATTATAAGACGGAAAAGAGTCGTCTTGCCGGCTCCGTTAGGGCCGATTACTCCGACAATTCCGGCAGGAGGCAGCACAAACGAAAGGTGTTCATAAAGAAGCTTGTCACCATAGGCCTTGGAC
>CAMWUW010000127.1 GCA_947177525.1 uncultured Bacteroidales bacterium
GTATGCCGAGACGCAGACGTATATATGTGCGTCAGCACAAATATAGTCAAAAGTCAAGAGCAGACATCCCCATGTCCTTCAGAGCGAATACAGGAATTTTACAACAAGCAATGTGTATGGCACACGATATGTTAATGGACAGCCCATGAAAAAACGAAACACCATGAAAAAGATACTTATACTGTCCTGCAATACAGGTGAAGGACATAATTCTGCCGCACGGGCAATAAAAACTCACTTGACGGCATGCAGCATAGAGTGCGACATAATCGACACACTGTCATTAGTCGGCAATACAATTTCACAAAGTGTCTCAGACTTATACCTGTACAGCACCAAAACGAACCTTTTCAAATACATGTACAGGATAGGAGGCGCCGTCAGCGACTCAATAAAGACTAAATCAATAATATACGCATGGAACTGGATGTATGCGGAAAGGCTACGTGAGTACATTGAAGAAAACGGATATGACTGCGTTATATGCGTACACCTCTTCCCTGCCGAGGCAATGACTGCACTGAAATCATCCGGCAAGACAGATATTCCTGCAATTTTTGTCATGACAGACTATACATGCATACCTTTTCTTGACGAAACTGAACTGGACTGCTACATCATACCTCACGAACACCTTATTGAAGAATTTGCAGGATGCGGAATACCAAGGGAGAAACTCTGCCCATACGGCATTCCCGTTGACAAGGACTTTCTGCATTCAACAGACAAATCATCGGCACGCAAAACCGTTTCAGAAACTTTCGGATGGGAAATGCACGGCAATAAATGGTTCCTGATAATGACAGGTTCAATGGGGTTCGGGAATACACAGGAACTGATTGACGAGATTGCCAGACAATCGGACGGTGACATTGAAACCATCGTCATCTGCGGCAGAAACGAAGAAATGCTTACAATGCTGCAGCAAAAAAATGCAGACAATCCGTCAATACATCCGGTAGGATACACCGACCGCATTCCGGTCCTCATGGATGCATGCGACGTACTTTTCACAAAACCAGGAGGAATTTCAAGCACGGAAGCCATGCACAAGCATATCCCTCTTATACACACAGCACCCATTCCCGGATGCGAGACAAGAAATGCAGAATTCTTCCACTATCACGGCATGTCATACAGCAGCACAGACCCGGTACAGCAGGCACGGACTGCCATAAGGCTCTGCAACGACCATACATACAGAAACAAAATGACATGTGCCCAGACGGCCAATGCCGTTCCGGACACATGCCAGAAAATAATGCAGATTCTCAAAGGCCTCCACAAGAATGCACGGACAGAAACCGTCAAGATGCCTTTGCGGAGCGCAATGCTATAGGCCGATCTGCTTAAAGAAATCGTTGCCCTTGTCATCAACCAGAATGAATGCAGGGAAATCCTCAACACGGATTTTCCAGATTGCCTCCATACCGAGTTCTGGATACTCAACGCACTCTATGCTCTTGATGTTCTCCTGTGCAAGAATGGCAGCAGGGCCTCCGATTGACCCGAGGTAGAATCCGCCGTGCTTCTTGCAGGCATCTGTCACAGCCTGTGAACGGTTGCCTTTCGCAAGCATAATCATGCTGCCTCCGTGGTCCTGGAACTCATCCACATAAGGGTCCATACGTCCTGCAGTAGTAGGTCCCATTGAACCGCAAGGCATTCCGGCAGGAGTCTTGGCCGGACCTGCATAATATATAGGATGGTCTTTAAGATACTGCGGCATCTCTTCACCGGCATCAAGACGTGCCTTAATCTTTGCATGGGCAATGTCACGTCCGACAATGATTGTTCCGTTGAGGCTCAGACGCGTAGCTACCGGATACTGAGAAAGCTGTCTGCATACCTCAGACATAGGCCTGTCAAGGTCAACAGTCACGACTTCACCCTCTCCGGCCTGGCGCAGCTCCTCTGGAATCAGCTCATACGGCTTGTCATCCAGTTTCTCAATCCATATTCCTTCCGCATTGATCTTCGTCTTGATGTTGCGGTCTGCCGAGCAGCTCACGCCAAGACCGATAGGACAGCTTGCTCCATGACGCGGAAGACGTACCACGCGCACATCATGTGCCATATATTTGCCTCCGAACTGTGCACCAAGGCCAATCTTGTGAGCTTCCTCAAGCAGGCGGGCCTCAAGCTCGACATCACGGAAGGCACGTCCGGTCTCATCTCCTGTGACAGGAAGGTTATCATAATAGTGGGTTGAAGCCAACTTGACGGTAAGCAGATTTTTCTCAGCCGAAGTACCTCCGATAACTATCGCTATATGGTAAGGAGGGCACGCTGCCGTACCGAGGCTCTTCATCTTCTCAACAAGGAAAGGAATCAGCGTGCCCGGATTCTGGATGCGCGCCTTGGTCTCCTGATAAAGATATGTCTTGTTTGCAGAACCGCCTCCCTTTGTCACACAGAGGAAATGATATTCATCACCCTGGACAGCCTCTATGTCAATCTGTGCCGGAAGGTTACACTTTGTATTCACCTCATTGTACATGTCAAGAGGAGCATTCTGCGAATAGCGCAGGTTCTCTTCAGTGTAGGTCTTGTAAACTCCAAGTGAGATGGCCTCTTCATCCTCAAAGCCTGTCCATACCTGCTGTCCCTTCTCTCCGTGCACAATTGCAGTTCCGGTGTCCTGGCAAAGAGGAAGCTTGCCCTTTGCGGAAACCTCCGCATTACGCAAGAATGTCAGGGCAACATATTTGTCGTTCGCGCTGGCTTCAGGATCGCTCAAAATCTTGGCCACCTGCTCATTATGAGAACGGCGCAGCAAGAAGCTGACATCACGGAAAGCCGTGTTGGTCATAACCGTAAGAGCCTCAGGCGATACTTTGAGAATCCTGTTTCCCTCAAACTCCGATGTGGACACAAGTTCCTCCGAACCCGGAATCTTGTAATATTCAGTCTTGTCCTCGCCAAGCTGAAACATAGGTGCATATTTGAATTCCATTATTTATATTGTTAGTTTGTATTTTCTATATAACGCCCCTCCGAAGCATGTCACTTGCTGTTTTCCATAAGGAAGACTTTCATAAAATCATTGAGGTCCCCGTCAAGTACACCCTGGGTATCAGAAGTTTCATGCCCTGTCCTGAGGTCCTTCACCATTTTGTAAGGATGAAGCACATAGCTCCTGATCTGCGAGCCCCATTCTATCTTTTTCTTCTGTCCCTCAAGCTCAGCCTGCTTCTCCTGGCGTTTCTTTAGTTCAATGTCATACAGACGCGACTTCAGGATACGCAGTGCATTCTGACGGTTGTCCAGCTGCGACCTTGTCTCGGTATTTTCCACAACAATTCCGCTCGGTATATGCCTGACGCGGACTCCGGTCTCGACTTTGTTGACGTTCTGCCCGCCGGCTCCGCTTGAACGGTATGTGTCCCACTCAAGGTCTCCGGGATTTATCTCAATCTCTATGGAATCGTCCACCAAAGGATAGACAAAGACAGACGAGAAGGTAGTCTGGCGCTTTCCCTGAGCATTGAAAGGAGATATGCGTACAAGACGGTGAACTCCGCTCTCGGCTTTCAGATATCCGAAGGCATAGTCTCCCTCAACCTGGACTGTCGCGGACTTGATTCCGGCATCTTCACCCTCAAGCTCATCAGTAACCGTAACCTTATACCCATTGCGCTCAGCCCAGCGCACATACATCCTCATCAGCATCGCAGACCAGTCGTTGGCCTCCGTTCCGCCTGCACCTGAATTAATCGTAAGCACCGCTCCGAGACTGTCTCCCTCCTCTCCGAGCATATTTCTCAGTTCAAGATTGCCGATTTCAGCCTCCACTGCCCTATATGCATCCTCCAGTTCCTTTTCTTCATCAGTCTGCACATCGTCAGCAGAATCGGAAAGGCTTTCCTTGGCAAAGTCATACAAAACCTCCAGGTCTGCTGTTCCAGCAGCCGCCTTGTCATATCCGCTGACCCAGAACTTGACTCCCGCAAGCTCCTTGAGGAACTTCTCCGCCTCCTTAGGGTCATCCCAGAAATCCGGGGCCAAAGTCTTTTCCTGCCTTGCGGCAACATCCTCACGCTTGCCGTCTATATTTATGCATCTGCCGAGTGTCTCGACGCGCTGCTGGAGCGCCTTTATCTGTTCGTTAGTTATCATATCAAAATATACAACCCCCAAAAATAATGATTCTGTCTATT
>CAMWUW010000128.1 GCA_947177525.1 uncultured Bacteroidales bacterium
ATCGTATGCCGGAGACAGACGCCAAATACAGTCCTCACTCATAATAAATGAGAAATTCTTATTGTGGTCATCTGTGTTGTTTGCCAATATATTGAAGACCATCCTGCGGAATACCTCATGACAGTCTGCTTCTGGCAAATGAAGTTTTCGGCACACCGCAATCAATTGTTCATAGCTGTCCGCATCTGGACTGACGGCGGCCAAAGTCTGGGTGTGAACTTTCTTTCCATCCTTGCGGTCAAACCGCTTTGTCATGAAATGATTATTTCCGTCTACCTGATAGAGTCTTGAAGGCATCATATTAATTCCGGCCATTGTAGCCAGCTCATAGTAAGACATCTCCAATTCTGCCGAACAGCATTGTGAATTGCCGAATTTGATCAGGAAGTAATCAAAGTCCTCCAGACCGGAAACCTGTCCGCTGCGTATCTCGCCATTCTTTCGACTGATGGCAACAATGGCCTTAGGTTGACGGCCGCCGGCTGAAGTGCCGACCGTAAGCAATGATTGCATTGTAATCGACTCTTCGGGTAGGATTCCGGTATTTTCTCTTTCTGTGAATATGCGCTCTGCTAAATTAGCCAATGATTTGATATCTATTTTTTCGGCCTTTCTCTTTCTTGATGAAACCTCTGGCAGAAATTCCAGGGCTCCCATTCCACGCTTTCCTATAAATGAGAGTTTGTCAAGAGGGGTGATGTCTGCATTGGACAGGTGGTTCTGTTGACGCCATAAATCAAAAAGTTGATTGCCCCATGCATCAGGTAGCGAGTCTGCCACAAATGCTGGTAATTTTTGATAAATCTTGGCTTCTTCTCCCCATACAGGTGTAAGCCCCCTTGTTTCATCGGCAGGTGCTGCCAATGGGGAAATATTCAGGCCTTTCTTCAAGAAGGACGGATTGTACATAAAATAGGACAGCCTTCGTCTGGCATCCCAGGCCAATCTGCCTATTTCTTCGCCCCAAAGGATCACTTTTAAAGACTGCACCATAAGCTTATACTATTTAGAGTGTCTGACACGCTGTGCCTTTTTATCATTCTTACGCATAAGATAAGGAGACTCCGGAAGCTCTGGAAGAATATTGCCTATTGTGTTAATCTGCCCGACCACTTTCAGCAGCACAATAAATGTTGACAACGAAATATTGCCGGCTGTGCCATTCTCGAATTTGTGGATGGTTGTAAGCCCAATGCCAGATTGCTCTGAAACATCTTTCTGAGTAAGATTGCAGCGGATTCTGTATTCTTTGAATCTGGCACCTAATAGTCTTACAAGCTCGGGCGTGGAGTATTCATAGAAATCTACCATATTATTTGTATTTATATATCACTATAATGATAATTATCTTTGTATTTATGTGTTAATCTTTATTATAATGAATGTTATAAATGCAAAACTATGCAATTCTTTTGAATAAAACTAATTTTCTGAGAAAACTTTTACGGATACATAAGTAATTTTGCATTGAGCCGGTGATTGTTCAGAATAGGTGACAAATGCAAAAGGCACCGGAAAGTCAGAAAAACTTCCGGTGCCTTTTGTTTCGTTCTGCCTTTGCAGGATTATCTTACGCGCTCTCCGTATGAACGGTCTGTTGTGTTCACGCGGATTTTCTCTCCCTGGTTGATGAAGAGCGGAGCCATGATGATTGCTCCTGTCTCAAGGGTAACCTCCTTGAGGGCGTTTGTAGATGCTGTGTCACCTTTCACTGCAGGCTCTGTGTAAGTAACCTCAAGCTCAACGTATGTAGGAAGCTCGCAGGTGAGGCAGCGCTCCTCGTCAGCGAGGAACATCATCTCAACGTGCTGTCCCTCCTTCATGAGGTCGGCGTTGTCCACAAGGTCAGTGTCAAGGTGAATCTGCTCGAAAGTCTCCTCATGCATGAAGTTGAATCCGTCCTCGTCCTTGTAAAGGAACTGGTAAGGCCTTCTCTCCACATTGATGGTCTCGATTTTTGCACCTGCTGTGAATGTGTTCTCAAGTATGCGTCCGTTCTCAAGGTTGCGGAGCTTTGTCTTTACGAAAGCAGGACCCTTTCCCGGCTTCACGTGCTGGAACCATACGATTGAGCATGGCTTGCCGTTGAAGTTGAGGTAAAGTCCGTTTTTGAAGTCAGCTGTTGTTGCCATAAAGTAAATATTGTTTTTTTATTGTAAATTCAGAAAATCGGCTGCAAAAATATAAAAATGTCGTTATCTAACCAAATTTTTGCATTCGGAACAGTATTTAACAGGCTCATTGGCAGGCTCTTTATATGCTGCCTCCCATTCAGGAGCATACTTGTTGAGCGAAAGCACATGTGCCGCCACGTCCTCCAGCAGCCACTTTGGCGTTGAGGTCGCCCCGCATATCCCGACCTTGTCATCTGCACGGAACCATTCCCTTTTTATGTCTGTAACTGAATCAATGTGGTATGTTCTGATGTTCAGGGATTTGCATAAATTGCACAAAACCTTTCCGTTCGAGCTGGCCTTGCCGGACACAAAAATTATAATGTCATGCTCCAGAGCGAATCTGGACAGTCTTTCGTGTCTGGTGGCCACTTGTGAGCAAATCGTGTTGTGCACCCTAAGCATTTCTGTACCCTTGAATCTTTCCACTGAAAGTTCATGATGTTCCGCCATGAGTTCCTCCAGCCTTGAGCACAGCCTTGCATATTCGGCTGGACTTTTGGTCGTCTGGCTGAACACTTCTGTCGGGACGTCAAGGTTGATGCGCCCTTCGGATATTGCGGCTTCAAGCATTGCGGAGTCCTCGACGACAATGGCCGTGCCGTCCGTCTGCCCTATAAGGCCGAGCACTTCAGCATGTCCTATTTTTCCGAATATTATTATCTGGCCATGCCCGTTCTTTTTCTGTGCGGTGTCTGCATCTTTGATGCTCTTCTGAAGCTGAAGCACGACTGGGCATGTACAGTCAATTACATCAAATCCGAGACTTTCGGCAAGTCTGTATGTCTGCGGAGGTTCACCGTGCGCCCTTATGAGCAGCACTTCCCCGCTTGCGTCAACCATCTCCTCAAGGTCCTCCTTGTCAATTGTAACAAGCCCCTTATGGACAAGCCTTGCCAATTCGGCGTCATTATGCACAATTGCCCCGAGCGAAAAAAGTCTCTTGTCTCCTTCCCGGCCGTCGGCCTGAAGAAACTCCTCGGCTTTTCCAATTGCCCTTATCACTCCGGCACAGAAACCGGAATTCTTGTCGATATCTACGGTAATGCTCATGTCCGGAATTATGTTATGCTTGGCAGAAACGCTCAGCTATTATGTTTTTGAGCCATTCCAGCTGATCCTGGATAGTCATGCCGGAATTGTCGAGCACAATGGCATCGTCAGCCTTTGCCAATGGAGATGCTTCCCGGTGTGAATCTATATAGTCCCGCTCCTGAAGGTTCTTCAGCACAGTCTCTATGTCTGCATTCTCTCCCTTGGCCTGCATTTCGGCAGCCCTTCTCTGGGCGCGCACCATCGGGTCGGCTGTCATAAAGATTTTGAGTTCGGCGTCAGGGAAGACTGTCGTCCCGATGTCCCGTCCGTCCATTACGACTCTTTTCCTGCTTCCGAATTCGTGCAGCTTCCTGTCCACGAACTCCCTGACCTGAGGGACTGCGGCTATTGGGCTTACCTTATCCGCAACTGCCAAAGACCTGATTTCCTTTTCAATGCATCTGTCCCCTATGTACGTTCCATTCTCTCCGAAATGCAGGTCAAGTCCGCCAAGGGCCTTTTCAAGACCTTCTGCATCGATTGTGCATTTGTCATCAATGTAGTTGTTCTCGATGGCAAAGAGAGTCACGCCGCGGTACAGGGCTCCGGAGTCAAGATAAAGAAAGGAAAACTCGTTTGCTATGATTTTTGCAAAGGAGCTTTTCCCTGTTGAAGAGTAGCCGTCGACGGCTATGATAATGTCAGGTATGCGCATATAAGGTTTAGTACACAAAAGGTTTTGCTGTAACTCCGCAAAATTATAAAATATTGTGTAAACTCCCAAAAATGTCGATATTTGCCTTACATTTGTCGCGGGTACTGTTTTTGGTCCTGATCAGATTGTAAATTTTTTATATAGTATGAAAA
>CAMWUW010000129.1 GCA_947177525.1 uncultured Bacteroidales bacterium
GTTCGATGCCATGGATGCTTTTCTGCGTGTAAAAGAAAAGGAGTCCGAGCACAGCACGATGCGAACTTATCGCTCTCAAGTCAAGATACTGAAAGAATGGCTGTTAAAGAATGGGTTTGACAGGAATGGCCTCGTAAGTGCGTTTTCAAAGATTGTGGCAATCCGTTTTATGAATGATGTCGATGAGGACGTCAGATTGTGTGCGCAGACTTATAACAACCGTTTACGCTTTTGTTCAATAATGTGCAATTGGATGGTTGAAAAAGGATATATGTCTTCCAATCCTTTTGCTTCTTTAAAACGAAAGCCTAAAAAACTGACTCATAAAACCAGAAGAACGTTTAATGATGACGAACTGAAGCGTCTGTGGGATTTTCTTGAACAAGAAAACCGTGGTTATCTTTTGATATGCCTGTTCTGTTATTGCTGCTTTATGCGTCCTAAAGAAATTGTATTGCTCAAGTGCGGAGATATAGATATGCGGAGACAAATTCTTAATGTGAGAGGCGCAATAGCAAAAAATGACAATGATTCACAAAGAACGATTCCTGATACAATGATGAATTATCTGCGTGAGATAGATTTGAGTCATAGTGAGTGGTATCTGTTTTCCGGCAATCATGACTTTTTACCAGGTGCCTCAAAGATGTGGAGCCAGAGGATTTCCGACTATTGGTTTAAAAATGTGCGGCCGGCCTGCGGCTTCTCAAAAGATTTACAATTTTACTCTCTCAAAGATACAGGTATAACTAATATGCTCGGTCAAGGCGTTCCTGTCTCATTTGTCAAGCAGCAGGCTGATCACAGCAGCTTGGCCATGACTTCGGCGTATTTGGGGAAATCGTCACAAGCCAACGACAAACTGAAAAAGGTCGATATTATCAATGTGGTTTGAATATCATTGTAAAATGTTTGCATTACCATTTGGCGACAGGAATTTTTATTCCTGCCGATATGATTATTTGATTGCCGATAAAGTCATATCCTGTGCCTGTTTGCAATGAGATATGCTTCCAGTTTCTCTGATACATGAGCAGTGCTGACGCGGATATGTTGCCATGATACATGATTTCTCCGGAGAAATAGAACATGTTTTTCCTATTGTCAGTGACTGTCTTTGTAATGTACTTTGTTTCTGTGAATGTCTCTATCCAGTCAAGCTGTGGCTTGTAACCGCTTATCTGTGCCCTGTAGCCCTCTCCCTCATAGCTTTTTACCTCCATGGGAAGTACGGCAAGACTGTCATTCCTGATGATGATATCTTCCATAGGTACTTTGATGTCATCCTCTGATATGGTTACGTCCACCAATAAGGGATAAGGTATGTGCAGCGTATCCCGGAGAGTGAGTGTATCTGTTTTGATGATGACTTCCCCTTTGCCTGGCATTCTGTGTCCCATAAGGCTTCCAGCGAGGAAGCATAGTGCAGCTATGATCAGCAGCGCAAGTATTCTGTATGTTGTCTTCATACATCCGAAGTCATTCCTGTTTCATATTGACTCTTTTACCTTTGTACCTCTTGTCGTAGAGAATCTGTCCGCGCTGCTTTCCGCGGAGTTTGTGGCTGAAATGTACGAAGGTAGGGTAAAGGATCATCTGGTCAAACGGCAAATTCAGATCAAATGCCATCTGTGCCAGCTTCAGGACAATGTCTGGATCTCCGGCCGTATTCCTGTTCCCGTAAGGACAGACATCGGCCGCTTCTCCTTTGAGGTGCTGGCTTGTCACAGCTCCGTGTATTGCCAGGTTCAGTTCCTGGCATCTGTACCCGCTGTTTATATGAAGAGGGCAGTCCCATGCTGTACGCAGCGGCTGCAGCACATTTTCTACAAGAGCTTTTACAGAATCCCTTATTTCTGTGTCGGAAATCATATTCTTGAATTTGAATCTTGCCTGGTCCGTAACCTCAAATTCACTGTAGCTGAAATTTTTTGATATAGTTCCCATTATGCTATCTCATTTCCGGTAATATGTACTGAATCTTGTCTGCGGCATCTCCGAGCGTCTTCCTGCAGAAGATGGGATCGGCGTTCATCGTGTCATTGAACTCACAGATGATGCTTCCAATCCAGTCGTACCTGTCATCGGACAGCCGGCGGATTACTGATGACACCGAGCCGTTCATTGACAAAATGGCTCTGGCACGCTTGTCACGTACCTCAGAAGCAATGTCCCGGAACTGTAAATATTCTCTTGATGCAAGTTCCGATACGAAAAGAGCGACATTGGCTATTTCCAGATTCTGTATCAAAGGTTTCATTCCCTTGATTCCGTTGCGCTTGACTTCCATGCTGACAGAGATGAAATGATTGTTCGACAGGGGGTGCGGCTGTACTATATAGACCCTGTCGGCCTGCAGCTCATGTAGGATGTGCCATAGGACTCCATATATCGCTCCTGTATTGTCAGAGCGGATCTTGCCTTTCTTTTCCTCCTCCTTGCGAAGCTGTTCGATTCGCAAGTCTGTCATTTTGTCTTTTGTCTTCTGGTTGTATGTGAACCATCCTGCAATGATTGCTGCGACGGCGCTGATTATCGGTGCTATATATTCCATAGTTTTTTATAAAAAAGGGAGGTCTCCTGCCGTTTGTTCAATTTGGCTTTGCTTTTCACTGGTTTCAATCCATTATAAGGCCTCCCTGTGCCGTTGTTATATCTTGTTCTTCATGCTGAATGAATATGTGTTTCCTCCTTTGTACAGGACTCCGACACGGAATGTCTTCATGCCGCTTCCGTAGGTCCCGTCTGGAGCTATTAGCCGTATTCCAAAAGATGCCGACCACCAGAGTGAACACTGTTTATTGTTCCGTTTTGGATATGTCCTAAGTGGATAGCGATCCACTCCATGGCGTACATCAATGCATTCCGGATTTTCTTCCGTGAGTTTTGCGAGCCAAAGTCTTGCTTTCGTGGTATCTGTGTCTTTTTCTCCGGCATCGCTTGTCGGAACAAATGCTTTCATCATGATGTTCATCAGGCTGAGCCGTGTCGGTAGTGCACGGAATGATACTTCCGGCAGATCCGGATACGGAGCACTTGTGTCCTCAATGAGGCACTTTTCGATGGGAATGTATTTCTTGCCCCGTTTCGGGTGGTATATGTATAGCTTTACCGTCCATCCTTGCGCGGGTGCAGCACCGATGAATCGTAATCCTATTATCCTGTCCAATATGCATGGCAGTCTCAGCCCCTCATGAGTGTATGTGATCCTGAACCTCTTGTGCTTCGGTACAATTACGTCAAATTCAGGTACAGTCATGCCGCCGGTCACCCGAATGTCTTCCTTCAACGCAAATTCTTCCGCATGCCTGCCGTCAAGCAAGTCAGCATTGAGAGATTCAACAAGAGTACATGACTGTACACTCAAAGGAGATGTGCCTTCTGCTACGGAACTTTGTATTTGTCCGGCATTCAGAATCTTGTTTCCGCTGAGATCCTGGTCTGTAAGATGTTTCTTGCTTGGCATGTCTAAGCATTCAAATCATAAAACACATATATGACTAAAGGGGTTGTCGTACTGACCGTGCCGTTCCAGGATACTGTTGCTGCGCTGTCTGTCATAGAACCGAGTGCGATTGCGCATTCCACTTTCTGTTTGTTCAGGTAGCATGCAATGTCCCGTATATTTACATTCTTGCCTTCAGCTTCCGGAAGATCGCTGAGATTTATGACTTTGGTATTCCCTGACGTCGCAGTTGTAATGTATGTCCTTAATGCCCCGTCTGCCTTTGACTTGAGGTCATTGATTTCATTTACACGGGCACTGTTCCATCCGCTGACCTTATCGTACAGCTTTTTGACGCTCAGTCCTGATGATGATACCGTGATGTATTCGGTGCTGTCAGCCGCGACCTTGACTGCAATCACCTTCCCGGATACGATGATTCCGTTTCCTGCAGTATATACGTCAATCAGCGACGTGACGTTCAGGTAGATGTATTTCTCTCCGTCTGCGTTAGGGACGTTGAATGTGAAGAGTATATATGTTCCTGCTGGATATCGTGTGCCG
>CAMWUW010000130.1 GCA_947177525.1 uncultured Bacteroidales bacterium
CTCCAGCCAACTGTGCAAATCATCCGGAGAATTCAGATTCTCACTCACCGGAATCACATACGACGGCCAAGTACCGTTCATGACAACCTCATTTATGAACTCGGTAAGAAGAACGGTTGCAGAAAAGCTGCAGAAAATGCCTCTTCAAAGCAGAAGGCTTCTCAACCGGAGTCTCAACCCGGCAGAAACGGCCTCATTTCCATTCAAAGAGGCATCCTACAAAAGCAACATTTCCAACTGTCTGGCAGAAAGCATCTACAGGAAAGCCGGAGCGGAAATCACAGGCAAAGCCTACGAGCTGTCGCACCAGGAAGGAGCAGAGCTGATGAGGACAAGATACTGCATAAGGTATGAAACCGGAATCTGCCCCAAATACCATCATGCCAAAAACAGCGGTCCGCTGTATCTTTTGAACAACGGCAAACGTTTCGTCCTGAATTTCGACTGTTCACGCTGCGAAATGACTGTTTGTGCAGATACCGGTCCCTGTGTGGACATCAATGCTCCACGACCTCAAAAGTAAGGTCGACGTCCCCGAAATGCCCGACGAGATTGCTGTTGGCCTCCAGCCACTTGTGCGCGAGCTGGCCTCTCCAGACAATGTCATCCCGGGATCTGAACGGGAGCTTTATCTCTATTCCGTAGCTCTTTGATGCGACACGCACCAGTGCCGTGCAATTCCAGTCCGTCCACGTGCCTCCGTCGTCTTCTGTAATCATAAAGGCGCAATGTGTCATCTGCTCCGTCCAATCAGAGACAAGTACCGCATTGAAGGGCTGCGGGATGCCAACCTGGCTCCGCTTCACGACTATCATGAAGTCTGTAACCGAAGGACTGTACAGACGCATCTCGGCTTCAGTCGATGCACAGAAATCTTCCACAGCACCTGTCTTTACAAAAAATTCAGAAGCACCTGCGAACCATGGGTCATAATTCCTCTTCATCGTAAATTCCTTAAGTATCAAGGACTTGAAACTGGTTTCCCCGGACCTCACCCTTGCATCAGAAGAAGATACCGCAGGTTTTACGACAATGGTTCCGCCTCCTTCTCCCCACTCCGGATCATCCCTTCTCAACAGCTCCAAACTGGTATAGCCGGCATCAGAATTCCTGTTGACCACCCATACCGGTTCTTTTCGCGCCAGCTCCTCATCAACCACCACAGTCTCTACCCGGCGGAACCCGTCTTCATCATAAAACAGTCTGTAGCCTATATTTTTCTCCGACCCGTCTTCCGGGTCGAACGTTATTATCGGCATGGCCTCTCCGTCCCAGTCTTCCGAAAAAGGCCAATATATCTGCACATCCGACTCAACAAGTGCTCCAAGATAAGCGTCAGGGCCGGCGGCAGACACATTGCCTGACAAGCCGGACTTGGTTGCAGTGCGGACATGGTCAGCGATAAGCTCACGCAACGGCATGGAATACCCTCCGTCACCTTTGGTCTGCGGATCACCGACTCCGGACCCCGGACTTCCGAAAATCCTGTCCATCGTATATTCCTCGTCATATCCGTTACCGGAAGAAGAGCATACGGCATCATGAACCTCTGATACATGGGCAGGCTGCAAGGGTATTCCGGACAGAATTGCAGCAACATCCTCCAGCAGCACTACAGGCATGTCTTTGCCGGAAACATGCTTGCCAGGATCATTGTCAAGAACTTCACAGGCCAGAGCTGAAAACAGCGCAGCACACATGGCAAAATTGAAATAAAATCTCCTCATATCTGTCATTCATTTAACTGCTGCAAAGTGACCAATATTTATCCGCGTAACAAAAAAGTACGCGGATAAATTCAAAAAACGCCCATAGACTTATGTCCAAGGGCGTTTTTCGGATAATTTTTTATTGGAAATTTTATAAAATACGGATAAATTTCACAAATCTGTCACGGCCGTTCAGATCTTTTTCGACAGAAACATCTCCAAATCCCGCATTCATGAAGACATCTGCAGTCTCCTGCCCCAGGGATTCATTTATCTCTACCATGCCGAAACCTCCGGGACGCAGAAGAGCTCCGGCCCAGAGCGCAACTGCCCTGAAGAATACAAGCGGGTCCTCATCCGGCACAAAAAGCGCAAGATGCGGCTCATGGGCAAGGACATTGTCACGCATCACGGACTTTTCCCTGTCGAGAACATACGGCGGATTGCTGACAATGACGTCAAACATTCCATGGCTGCATAATGGCCCGGCAAGTACATCCGCTGCAATAAAATGCGGTGCCACAGCTCCGGACGCAGACATCTCGGCCGAAAAATCCTGGGATGAAGCTACAGAAAGAGCAGCCTCAGAAATATCGGCAGCCACGACCTCAGCTCCCGGACATTCCAAGGCCAAAGTCCATGCAATGCAGCCGGAGCCTGTGCACAGGTCCAGGGCACGGGATGCCCCATTGCATGAATATGCTTCCCGCAGCTGCATGGCTGCAGTACGGCACAAAAGTTCCGTTTCAGGGCGCGGGATAAGTACATCAGGGCCTACATTGAAATCCCTTCCGTAAAAAAACGCCTTGCCGGTCACATACTGCAGAGGCTCTCCTGCCCCCATCCTGCTGAAAGCACTGCGGGCACAGGCAACATCAGACGGTGAAACAGTACGCTCCGGCTCCAGCACATGCGTGTAGCGCCTTGTTCCCAGGAGATGCTCCAGAAAAACAAAGACCATCTCCTGGGCCTCCCTTTCAGGATAAAACCCGGAAACGGTCTGCTTTCCTTCGTTTATAAGGTCTTTGAGAAGCATCATGAATTCTCAATGACAGAGGTAAGGAACTCAGTCATTGAAAGCCCTGCAGCCCTTACCATCTGCGGGACAAGAGAGGCTGAAGTCATTCCCGGTATAGTATTCACCTCCAGGAAATACAATCCGTCTTCAGATGAAATATAGTCCACACGGACAAGTCCGGAACAGCCCAATTTCCCATAAATCAGCTTAGAGACTTCCTGGATTCTGTCCCTTAGAGCATCCGGAATCACGGCAGGGCATATTTCCCGGCTGTGTCCCTCATATTTTGCCTGATAGTCGAAAAATTCATTGTCACTTACAATTTCAATTACAGGCAAGGCCACCGGAGCGTTTCCGTCATAATATACAGCACACGTAAGCTCACGTCCGGCAATGGCAGCCTCAGCAATCAGCATTTCGCCCTCGGAAAAGGCCAGTTCCACAGCCTTGTCAAATTCAGATATATCCTTCACTTTAGACACTCCGAAACTGCTTCCTCCGTCAGTCGGCTTCACGAACATAGGCAAGCCGAGCTTTTCAACGGCCCTGGCAGCAAGGCCTTCAATATCATCTCCCTTCCTGATGAAAATATCATCGGCACATTTCACGAAATCAACGTCCTTAAGATATCCCTTGCAGGAGAACTTGTCAAAAGTGATTGCGGAAACAAACGCACTGCACCCGCTGTGAGGAATTCCGAGCATCTCAAGGTAGCCTTGCATAAGTCCATTCTCCCCCGGAGTTCCGTGCTGCATTATGTATGCATAGTCAAACTTGACTTTTCTCTCTCCGAGTACTACGGAGAAATCATTCTTGTCTATCTCCGGACGATTTTCACGAATCTCAACCCTTGACTCTCCGCGCATCCTGTAAGCAGCCAAAGTCCAGCTGCCGAACCTTGCGAAGATTTCATATACGTCATATTTTTCACCATCTATCTGCGAGGCAGTGAACTCCCCGCTTCTACGCGACACCTCCCACTCAGAGGAATCGCTGCCATAAATCACTGCAACTGACCTGTAATCAGACATTTCCTTTTATAATTTAGTCTTAAAAACCGAATATTTCCAATTCATCTTCCTCGTATTCATCTCCTCCCGAACCTGCACCTGACATCTCACCGTCATTGCAGCCGAGATCTTTGGAGAATCCTACCGGCACATCAAATGTATCCTTGTCATAAAATCTTTTCAAAGACGGGTCCTTTGTGACACTCTGCATGAAATATCCCCATATAGGCAGTGCCGAGC
>CAMWUW010000131.1 GCA_947177525.1 uncultured Bacteroidales bacterium
TCTTTGCATCTGCATACAGAAATGCGTTTGCGGGAAGTCCGGGGTAAATTCTTGATACCGCGGAAACCCAAAAGACTTGCTCCGATAAGGTCTTTGTTGTTGTCATGCAAAAGTTCAGGCTGAACTTTCCAACCTGCCTTTTCGCTTTATCCCAAACTGCTCAATGTAAAACTGCGACTCACCATGAATCCGGTTGTTTTGGCCTAATGAACCTGCAACTTGAACCTGCAACTTGTGCCTGTGCCTGTGCTTGTGCCTGTGCCGCGATGGCAGCAATCGGACGCGTGGTGCGCAATTCGTTGTAATGGGCCAACGCAATTCTTTGAAAGTCAGTCTGTTCCTGTAAATCGCTGCCCCAAAAACGGGGCAGCGATTTACAGGATGTGGTTAATAGTCAGTGATTTGTGCATAGCGCCTTGCTGCAAAAGTTTTCCGGCATACTTTTTATTTTATATGAGCCTGTATAAAAATTGTGACTATATTTGTGCTTCGCACATATATACGCTTTGGTTTCGGCATAATCAAAGCAAACTTTGCTTCTGCTCTCTACTTTAGCTATATTTGTGCTGGTGTACATATATACGTCTGTGTTTCGGCGGACATTCGAATGAATTTGATGTCTGCCCTCAACTTTTGACTGGCGGACATGATGTCTGCTTGACTGTGTTTGCCGTCGGGACATATATGTGCCTGCGCGGACATTTGAATGAACCGATGTCCGCCTTTGTCTATAGTGTGTGCATGAAGCACATGAGGAAATTTGTTTGTAGGATGAAAAAAAACGATAATGCCGGCGCAGACAATGCGGTGATTTCAGAAAAAAAGAAGGCTTCCCTGTGGAGGAAAGCCGGGAAGGCTTTTGCCTGGATTGCGGGAATCTGGGCAGCACTTATTATTATTGTGCAGATTGTGCTGTCGCCTTCTGTGCTCACAGGAATTGTTAATAAATATGCCGACGGATATGTTGACGGAAATATAACTTTCGGTTCCGCCTCAGCCTCCATGTTCAGTCATTTCCCGAGTCTTACATTGTCATTCGACGACTTTACGATTACATACGACTCTGAGAAATTCGACCCTCTTGAGCAGTCGGGTGTACAGGGGCACATGCTGTATCATGGATGTGCCGCAGAAGCTGATACGCTTGCATCATTCAAGAGACTTTCCGCAAGCATAAGGATAGCTCCTGTTCTGGTCGGGAAGATCATCATACCGCATGCGGAACTTGTGAAGCCGAGGATATTCGCGCATTGCTATCATGACGGAAGTGCAAACTGGGACATATTCGCTTCTGGTGGAGAGGCTGACGTGGAGGATTTGTCTTCCGACAGCAGAAAAACATCCTTTCGCCCCTCCATTACCCTTGGACGGATAAGCCTTTCTGAACATCCTCATATTGTCTATACGGACTGTCGTGATACGCTTTTTGCGATGATTGACATAAAGCAGGCCGCCCTCAGCGGCAGGTTGAATACCGTCAATGCTTCGAGAATCAGAGTCGGCTTCATGATGGACAGCATGTTTGTGGCCGGGCGTCTGGGAAGGGACACGCTGGCTCTCGGAGTCGACAGGCTTCATATACATGAGCATGGGAAACACATGGATGTAAACGCAAAGGCACGGACATGGATTGCATCCCGTATGTTCGGGCGAATGGATATACCGATTGAAATCAGCGGCAGCGTAAGTTTTCCGAAAGACAGTGTATTTGCCGTTTCCGTTCATGGCATGACGGCAAAAGTTGCGGAAATCCCTCTTGGTGCTGATGCCGACATACGGCTGCATGACGGGAAAGCAGAAATAAATGGCTCTGCATTTGTGCGTGATTGCACGGTTGATGATATCCTGTCCCGGTTTGTGGTCAACTTTTTCCCGCAGGCTGTGAATCTGAGCACTGACGCCGTGATTGATTTCTCAGCAGAAATAAATGGCTGCTATGATTATATGAGCGGCAGGCTTCCGGATTTTTCCGCTAAGGTCAGGGTGCCTGAATCCCGGGTGCGGTATTCAGGTTTTCCGTCGGTTGTGAACCTCAATCTGGAGCTGGGGGCATGTACGGGACCTGAAGGTAAAGTAAATGTGACTGTGGACAAGGCCGCAGTTTCGGCGTCAGGCATGCACCTGAGGGCTTCCGGAGGAATTGCTGATGTGCTGGGCGATGACCCTGCCTTGTCGATTGACGGCAAAATGGATGTGTCGTTCGATTCTTTGGGAATATTTATCCCGGATTCAATGAATGTACAGGCCAGCGGCGCGGTCAATGCTGAAATAAAAGGAAATGCGCTTCTTTCGCAGCTTGACATTTATAATTTTTCCAAGGCCGGCATAGACGGCAGAATCTCCGGAGACGGCATCATGCTGAAGGCCCCTGATGACACAGTGGACATATATGTCGGCAAATTTGCCATTCGCCTGGGGCCGGAGTCCGTGACCTCAAGGAGGGACTCGTCAATGGCATGGAGACTTATAGCATTGAGCGGAGAGATAGACTCTACATATATAGAGTACAAAAAGGCACTTAGGGTAAATGGACAGAATATTGGGTTTACCGCAAAAAACTCATCGCCATCTTCAGGTGGGAACGGCTCCGGGACGGGGTATCTCGGAGGACGCCTCAGTGCGAAAAAACTGGCAGTGGCAGACGCGGCCGGATCAAGCATATCTTTGGAACAGACGGCCAACAGCTTTCATCTATTCCCTAAGAAGGATCACCCGGAATTGCCGACCCTTGTGCTGCAGAGCCGTAATAAAAGGATAATGCTCAATTCTGGCGTCAACCGTGCTATCCTGACCGATGCCTCAGTAAGAGCCAAAGCTGCTATGAATACACTGGAAAGGAAGGCCAGAAGGAAGGCTTTTATTGATTCGTTGTCACGGGCATATCCGGGAGTAGCCAGGGATTCGCTTTTTGCGCATGTCAGGAAGGATATGGAAGCACGTCCTGTGCCTGAGTGGATGAAAGAGGAGGATTTCAGGAAAAAGGATATAGATATCAGACTTGACGAAACGTTTGCCAAATATTTCCGTGAATGGGACCTTGACGGAAGTCTGGGTGTGCGTACAGGAATACTTATGACCCCTTATTTCCCGCTGAGGAACATTCTTCGGGGCTTTGAATGTGATTTCAACAACAATGAAATATGCATAGACTCCCTTAAGGTTATGTCGGGGGCATCGGAAATTGCTGCCAAAGGCAAGCTGACGGGGCTGAAACGTGCTTTGCTGGGACGCGGACGTCTAAATCTTGAGCTTGACGTGAATTCCGGAAAAATGAATGCGGGTGAATTGATAAAGGCATATAATGCAGGAATGAGTTTCAATCCTGAAGACAGCCGCAGTGTCATGGATGGAGCAAGCAATTCGGATTTTCTGAAAATGGTAACGTCCGACACGGTTTCTACTTCTTCCGAAATGCCTTTGATCGTAGTCCCTTCTAATCTTACTGCGCATATTGGCATCAATGCTTCAAATGTAACCTATTCAGGGCTGGACATCAGTAATGCATGTGCGGATATTCTGATGAAGGAGAGATGTCTGCAGGTCCTGAATACTGCTGCTGTCACCAATGTCGGCCAGATGCAGTTTGACGGATTTTATGCAACGCGCACAAAGAAAGACCTTAAGACTGGCTTCAGCCTTAACCTGAAGGACATAACCGCTGAAAAGGTGATAGAGCTTATACCGGCTGTGGATACGCTCATGCCTATGCTCAAGTCATTCAAAGGCTTGCTTAATTGTGAACTTGCGGCTACGGCCAGCCTTGATACCTGTATGAATATAATTGCACCGAGCATAAACGGTGTGGTCCGAATCGGCGGCAAAGACTTGGCTGTCAGCGATAATGAGTTGTTCAGGACCCTTGCGAGGAAACTCATGTTCAAAAATAAGAAAGAAGGATATATACAG
>CAMWUW010000132.1 GCA_947177525.1 uncultured Bacteroidales bacterium
GCCTTGTAATCTGCATCAGGCCGAACTTGGTGAGCGGCAAAACATTATGCTTTGCCCTGTCGTTTTCCATCAGCTCAACCATCTTTTTGTAAAGGGCATTGCGGTGCTCGTTTGTCTCCATGTCAATGAAGTCCACGATTACAATTCCTCCCATGTCCCTGAGCCGAAGCTGTCTTGCTATTTCTTCAGCTGCATAGCAGTTGACGTCAAATGTATTCTGTTCCTGCTCCTTGTTCTTGGAGCGTGTTCCGCTGTTGACGTCTATTACGTGCAAGGCCTCCGTATGCTCAATCACCAGATATGCTCCCTGTTTGATGGGCACCACTTTCCCGAATGAGCTCTTTATCTGCCGTGTCACCTCAAAGTGGTCGAAGACAGGTGTCTTTTCCTTGTAGAGCTTGACAATTTTCTCCTGTTCCGGAGAAATCATCGAGATGTACTTGCGGGTCTCTTCATAGATGGACTCATCATTGACGTATATGTTTGTGAATGAGTCATTGAGAAGATCCCTCAGGATAGTGGTCGTCTTGCTGTATTCTGTGAAGAGCAGTTGCACACCCTTGGATTGTGCCAATTTTTCCCAGGAACTTTCCCATTTTTCTATGAGTGACATCAGCTCGGCATCAAGCACCGCGGCATTCTTGCCTTCGGCTGCTGTACGTATGATGGCTCCATAGTTTTTCGGAAGTATGCTCCTGACAAGTGTCTCAAGCCTTTTTTTCTCTTCCTTGGAAGAGATTTTCTGTGATATGCTCACCTTCTCGGCGAAGGGAAGCAGTACGATGTTCCGTCCTGCCAATGAAATTTCCGCAGTCAGTCGTGATCCTTTTGTCGAAATCGGTTCCTTGACAATCTGTACGATTATCATCTGGCCGGGAGTCAGCACATTTTCAATGCGTCCCTCCTTTTCAAGAATTACGTCAGGCTTGATGTATTTGTAGATGCCTTTGTAATCCGTATTGGGATTGATTCTTCTGACAAACTCGTCAAAAGCCTTGAAATACAATCCCAGGTCCAGATAATGGACAAATGCCTCTTTCTCGTCTCCGATGTCGACGAAAGCAGCATTGAGGGCAGGAAGAATTTTCTTCACTTTCCCGAGATATACATCTCCGACAGAAAAGCTGTGCCCCTTGCTGGACTCTTTGTTCAGCTCGATCAGCCTGTGGTTTTCCATCAGTGCTATCGAGACTTCTGTTGAATTGACATCAACAATCAGATCTTTTACAGACTCCATAAGGAATTTCAGTGATAAGAACTTATGCGTAGCAGAAGTCCGCTCCCGGACTTCCCAAAACTAAAGAGGCCGACCATCCGGGTCAGCCTCTCTTTAGCAGACTGCTAAAATGGCAGACACTGCAGAGATTACTTTCTCTTCTTGTGTCTGTTTTTGCGCAGGCGTTTTTTACGCTTGTGCGTTGCCATCTTATGCCTTTTATGCTTCTTTCCGTTTGGCATAATACTTTGGTTTTTAAATTATAATTATTTTTTAACTGAGTTCAAGAATATCTTTGCAGGCTTGAAAGCCGGGATATCATGAGCCGGGATAGTCATTGTAGTATTTTTGGTGATGTTTCTTGCAGCCTTCTCTGCCCTGCGCTTGATGATGAAGCTTCCGAATCCGCGGAGATATACAGGATTGCCTTTTGAAAGCGACTCTTTTACGCTTTCCATGAAAGATTCAACAACAATCTGTACCGTAGCTTTTTCAATGCCGGTTCCTTTCGCAATTTCGTTGACGATTTCTGCCTTTGTCATAACGTATTAACTTTTAAATCAAAAACTATTGTCGATATATCCCTGCAAAAGTAGAATGATTTTTTCAATAAACCAAATACGGAGATAAAAATATATTGAAAAACAGGTCAGATGCGTTTGTTGAACATTATTTATTGATAGTTGCCTCTTGTTGAAACTGTGGCACAATGATTGACAATATTGCTGCGGTTTATTTATAGAAGACAAAAACTGCCAAAATGGCAGGAAAAGATTATTCCATGCTTATGAAAGACATAATGAACGACATTTTAGCAGCGGCCGGAGCAGAGGTCAGCATCATTCCGGTAGTGCAGGGGGACGGCATCACTAAGATTGACCAGTCCCAGCTTCCAGATTCGCTTCCTATACTCGCCCTGAGAAACGCCGTCCTCTTCCCCGGCACGGTGTATCCGATTACCATCGGCAGAGAAAAGTCGGTCCGCCTTATTGAAGACGCTGAAAAAAACAATACATTTATCGGAGCTGTTCCCCAGAACGACCTCTCTGTGGAAGATCCGCGCAAGGACGATCTCTATGGATATGGCACTGTGGCCAAAATAGTCAAGACTCTTGAAATGCCCGACGGCACCATTACCGCCATACTGCAGGGATTCAGGCGTTTTGAGATAGAGGCCATTTCCGACTATGAGCCTTACATGCTCGGGCGTGTCAGATATCTGGAAGACATCCTGCCTGACGATGACAAAAAGACCATGATAATTGCGGAGTCCCTTAAAGAGAAGGCTTCGGCAATCATCCGTGCCTCCTCTTTTGTCCCGCGCGAGGCTGCAAGTGCACTCAAGGGGATAGACAGCTTTGAGTTTCTTGTCAATTTCATCGCAACGACAATAGAAGTCGAGAATTTCATGGACAAGGTGGAACTTCTCCAGTACGGAGACCTTCTCGCCAGGGCAATGAAACTTTTGGCTGTGCTTGACACCCAGGTCGAACTTCAGAAGATAAAGCAGGAAATCAACCAGAAAGTAAAGACGGAGATTGACCAGCAGCAGAGGGAGTATTACCTGAACAATCAGCTCAAGACCATACAGGAAGAACTTGGGATGGATGAGGTTGAGGAATTCTCAGCACTGAGGGCAAGGGCCGAGGAAAAACTGTGGCCTGTGTCCGTATTTGAAATCTTCGAGAAAGAAATGGCCAAGCTTGAGCGCTACAACCCGAGTTCGCCGGATTACAGCATACAGTACAATTATATACAGTTCATGCTTGACCTTCCTTGGGGAGAGCGTACCGAGGATAACCTTGACCTGAGGCATGCCCAGAATGTCCTTGATGAGGACCATTACGGACTTGACAAGGTGAAAGACCGCATTATAGAATATCTGGCTGTGCTCAAGCTCAAAGGTGACATGAAGTCTCCGATACTCTGCCTTTACGGCCCTCCGGGAGTCGGCAAGACCAGCCTCGGAAAATCCGTGGCGAAGGCTTTGGGCCGCAAATATGTGAGGATTGCACTCGGAGGCGTGCATGACGAGTCGGAGATACGCGGACACAGAAAGACATACGTGGGGGCATTGCCGGGAAGGATTCTGAACGGAATATGCCGTGCGGGCACATCCAATCCTGTAATAGTCCTTGACGAAATTGACAAGCTTACCCGGGACATAAAGGGAGATCCGTCTTCTGCTCTTCTGGAAGCTCTTGACCCTGAACAGAATACTGCATTCCATGACAATTACCTGGACATTGACTATGATTTGTCCGATGTGCTGTTCATAACGACTGCAAATAACATTGATACAATCCAGCCTGCCCTGAAAGACAGGATGGAAATGATAAGCGTAAGCGGCTATCTTGCCGAAGAGAAGTATGAGATTGCCAAAAATTACCTTATACCGAAGCAGCTTGGCGAGCATGGGCTGGACAAGAAGCAGCTCAAGTTTGACAAGGGGGCCGTATCAAAGATAATTGATGAGTACACTCATGAGTCAGGTGTGCGCGGCCTTGAGAAGCAGATTGCCAAAGTCGCACGTGTGACGGCAAAGAAGATTGCCCTGGAGGAAGAGTATCCTGTTACTGTGAAAAAGGAACACCTGAGGGAATATCTTGGGCTTCCGACGGCTTCGCATGACATACAGA
>CAMWUW010000133.1 GCA_947177525.1 uncultured Bacteroidales bacterium
CGCCATCATCGAGTAGCGGTTCTGCACGGCTGCGACGGAACAAACCATCGCAACGTGGTTGCTCAATATCGGTATTATCGAATAAAAACAATGGAAAATATGCAAACTGTAAAATTGAACAACGGCGTCGAAATGCCCCAGATGGACTACGGCGTCTATCAGGTATCGCCCGCAGAATGCGAGCGTTGTGTAAGTGATGCCCTTAAGGTGGGCTATCGCATGATCGACACGGCCCAGGCGTATCACAACGAAGAGGGCGTAGGCAACGCCGTGCGCCACAGCGGCATCGACCGCGGAGAGATTTTCCTCGTATCGAAAATATGGATTTCAAACTATGGCTACGAAAAGGCCAAAGCATCTATTGACAAGAGCCTGCGCAAGCTGCAGACGGACTACATTGACCTGATGCTCTTGCACCAGCCTTTCTGCGACCGTTACGGGGCATACCGAGCGTTGGAGGAGGCGTATAAGGAAGGAAAACTCCGCGCCATCGGTGTTTCGAACTTCTATCCGGACCACTTTATCGACATCGCTGACTTCGCAGCGCACTGGCAGAACTGCCGCTTCATCATGCGGTTCATGGCTTGCAACTGCATCACCGAATCCAACTGCATGTGATTCTCGTAGTCCGACAAGGGAATTGTCTCCCACGGATTTATCATATTCCGGTTATCCATACTTAGCGTAAAAAACTATTCCTCAGGCAACCGGAAAATGACAGGAAAAACATATGTTACCCTGCTGGGCTTATAATATAGGCCATCATTGTTCAACATCCAGCCTTGAGACCATTTGGGAGACATCCGGACAACCCGCAAAGCCTCTTCGTCAAGACTCGGCCACACTCCTCTTAAAATCTTGGCATTGCAGAGAGTTCCGTCTGTATCGATTATGAATTGCAGCACGACGCGTCCCTCCTTTTTCAAAGTCTTGGCATCATCGGGGTAGACAAGCCGTTCATTTACCCATTTGGAAAAAGCATTAGCATCACCGCCGTCAAAACATGGTTTGTAATCTTTGTACTTAAATATAGCAAAGTTCTGGTCAAGATATTTCTCCTGTGCATCAGTCAGCTGCCTGTCGGGCCTGACAGGTCTCAAGCCCACCAGGCAATCCAACGTATCAGGTCTCGAAATATAGGTATCCTGCATGAATCCATCCACGATACAGCAGTCAATGACAACATCTTCCTTGGGCCTCCAGATACGTACATCACCTTCCGGGACCCCGCCCTTGAAAGTTCCTTCCACAATCTCACTGCCAAAATAAATACCTTTGCCTTCGGGTATCGCATCTTTCAAAGTCCCGAGATACAGGCCGCCTCTCCTATTCCCATATATACCATAGCATTCGCAGACGCCTATCGGTTCGCCATATCTGAAATTACCGAATACAAGAAAATTACTATAAAGGACTCCTTCCCCTTCCGGCCATTTCCCGACATATCTTTCAAGGAAATATTCATTTTGCCGAAAAATCACATCAACGTCCCCATATCCCGAAATGGCTTTTCTCCATCCCCCTTTTTTGTCCTGAACCTTTTTGACAGGCCGGGAGCAGAAGGAAGAATCCGTTTGCACCCTGCTGAGTCTGAGAAAAGCCGCACGAGAGTGAACCATTATACAATCAATGTAGCTGCCGTCTTTGGAAAACAGCAGAAGATCACCTGATGAAGCTTCTTCCTGCTTTGCAATTGCCTCCTTCACATCTTCAGGCACTCCGTCCACACCCATATTCCAGCCTTTCTGCCCATGCTCCACGACCATAATCCTGTCCCACTTATCCCGAGAAGGAAGTTTCACGGAAACACTGCATCCTTGCCACATAAAAATCAGCAGGAATGCGACAAATTTCAATCGTACTGTAGATTTCATAGGATACTCATCATGCTTATCTTATATGCACTGCATCATTGTCATGGCAATAATAGTACGCCAGACATGGCATTTTTCAAAAGTAATAAATCAAAGCCATATAAGCAATATTTTCTGTGATGCTGAAACAGCCCGTATGTTCATGGGGGAGGTAAAGCGACCCGGTCTTATTTACCTCCGCCGAGGGCGCGATATAATGAAATGATTCCGGCTATCTCGTCATAACGGCATTGTACCTCGCTCTGCTGCGCTCCGAGCAGTGCCTGCTGGGCTGTCAGGACTTCGAGATAGCTTGTCGGAGAATGCCGCATGAGCAGTTCGGTTTTCGCTACGGCATCTGCGAGGAGTTCCGTCTGTTCATTTACAAGGGCGAGACGTTCTCTTGCTTCCGAGATGCCGGCCAAAGCATTGTTGACCTCGGTTCCGGCATTTATCAGCGACTGGTTGAACTGCAACAGCGCAATCTCCCTGTCGGCATCTGCTATCTTATAACCGGCACGAAGCTGGCCGCGGTTGAATATGGGCTGCATAAGCTGCCCGACAGCGTTTAGCAGCCATTGGCCGGGATTTACCGCTATTCCTCCGTTATTGGTGAAGCCTACAGTCCCGCCAAGCGTCAGCGAAGGGTAGAAAGCTGCCCTTGCCACACCAAGTGCGTAATGGGTCCTTGCCAGCTCCATTTCCGCAGCTCTGACATCGGGACGGTTGGCGAGAAGCTGCACAGGCAGTCCGATTGAAAGTTCCTCAGGGAATACCGCATCCTCAATTCTGTTTCTTGCAATCGGACGCGGACTTATGGCGAGCAGCCCGCAAAGAGAATTTTCTATCTCCTTACGGCTCTTTTTCATTGCAGCTATATCCGCCTGCAAACCCGTCCTGTTGGCTTTGGTCTGCAAAATGCCGGCCTCATTTGCCATACCTGCCGTTTTCAGCAGCTCCATAGCCCGTATGGTCTCAGTCCAGTTGCCGAGCGTGTTTTCGGCAATCTCTATCTGCCTGTCAAGCATCAGCAGAGAGTAGTACGATGTGGCGACTGTGGCGACAAGCCTGGTTCTGACTGCCTGTTCCTGTTCATCTGCCGACACAGCCGCTGCCGCCGCTCCACGTTTGGCTGCAGTCAGCTTGCCGAATATGTCCACCTCCCATGAAGCGGTGAGTCCGATGTTGTATGTCTTGGTTGTCAGACCGTCATAGCGGGATATGTTTCCGTCCGCACCGAAATTGAGCGACGGGATATATGCCAGCTTTGCCGCTTCGAGCGAAGCGAGAGCCTGCCCGGTACGTAGCTGGGCTACCTGATATTCAGTATTTTTGACCAAAGCCGAATCTATCAGCGTCTGCAAAGCCGGATCTGCAAAGAAATCCCGCCATGCTATTGCCGCGATCGATGACGTATCTGTCACGATAATGTCATTGCCATATAAATCCGTATCTACTTCAGTTATCGGCTGATATTTCCGGTAGGCCCCGCAGGATGCAAGCAGCAATCCCGCGAGAACCGTGAATATTATCTTATTTTTCATTTTCTTTCTGCTTTTTTAGGTTGGCTACTCTTTCGAGTTCGGCACTCATTGCCCAGTCAGGGGTCTGCATCTCCACCGGACGGAACCGCTCCTGAATCGTCTGGAATACCATCCATAGTGCCGGTACAATAAACAGCAGCGTAAGTGTGCCGACTATCATGCCGCCCACGGCACCGGTGCCGAGCGTGGAGTTTCCGTTTGCGCCTACACCTGAGGCAAACATCAGCGGAAGCATGCCGAACACCATTGTCAAGGCAGTCATCAGGATCGGGCGCAGACGCGCTTTTGCCGCTCCTATGGCAGCCTGCTTAAGCGACATTCCGCTTTTGCGCCGTTCGCCGGCATACTCGGTGATGAGGATTGCCGTCTTTGCGAGCAGGCCGATGAGCATGATGA
>CAMWUW010000134.1 GCA_947177525.1 uncultured Bacteroidales bacterium
CCGCCACCCCAGACCTGGGGCCGGGAGCACGTGGTGATTTTTCGCATGATTTATTTCAGTCACGGCCATGGAATTTGCCCGCTTTGGCCGAACTTTTTCCTGAATCCATCATCGAACTGTTACCTGAATCTATCGCCAAACTGCTGCATGAATCCGTCACCGGGATATGCTGTCTGGCGCTTCGGCTGAATATGCTGCCTGGGGCTGCGGCCTGGAACTTAAGGGACAGGCATAAGGGGCATTGTCCAATATTAAGCAAATTAATCTGCCGAACAGAGGTATGACTTGTGTTTTTTTTGTACCTTTACGCGCATTTCGAATGAAATTCGTAATTATTAACAATAAAACAATAGAAAAGATGAACAAAAACAAGACAAATTGGGTGGCGATTCTCACAATGATGTTCCTTTTCGGAATGATTTCTTTCGTGACCAACCTTGCTGCTCCTATCGGAACCATCTGGAAACAGGCTCCAGGCATTGACGGCTCCAACACATTGGGTATGATGGGTAACATGATGAACTTCCTTGCATATCTTCTCATGGGTATTCCAGCAGGCAAGCTCATAACTAACTGTGGTTACAAAAAGACCACGCTCATCGGTGTGGGAGTCGGATTCTTCGGAGTTCTCATCCAGTTCCTTTCAGGAAAAATCGGCGTAGGTGCGACTTTTGCCGGACTTCCTGCCAATTTCTTTGTATATCTTCTCGGCGCTTTCGTATGCGGATTCTCTGTTTGTATCCTCAACACTGTAGTTAACCCTATGCTCAACCTCCTCGGAGGCGGCGGAAACAGGGGCAACCAGCTCGTTCAGATCGGAGGAACATTCAACTCCCTCATGGGTACGCTCACACCAATGCTCGTTGGTGCGCTTATCGGTGCCGTTACCAAGGAAACTGCAATCTCTGACGTGAATACCGTTCTTTACATTGCAATGTCAGTGTTCGCGGCGACATTTGTGATTCTTACATTCGTTCCGTTCGTGGAGCCTCAGCAGGAGAAGTCTGACGCATCTGTCAAAGTGCTCCTCAGATACAAGCATCTTGTTTTTGGCGTGATAGCCATCTTCCTTTATGTAGGTGTTGAGGTCGGAATACCGGGAACCCTCAATTTCTACCTTACTGAAAACCTTGGAGCAGCCAATGCTGCAACGATTGCAGGTTTCGTTGCTGGAACGTACTGGTTCCTCATGCTTATCGGACGGTTCGTTTCAAGCTTCATCAGCGGAAAGGTTTCAAGCCGTGTCCAGCTGACCGTGACTTCTGCTGTTGCCGCTGTCTTTGTAGTGTGCGCCATGTTCTCTGAAAATGTGCAGGTTTCTATGCCGGTGTTTACAGGTGCAGGCTTTGATATGGTGAATGTTCCTCTTACTGCTCTTCTCCTCGTGCTCTGCGGTCTCTGTACTTCTGTAATGTGGGGCACAATCTTCAATCTTTCAGTAGAGGGACTCGGTTCTCATTCTGCCCTCGCTTCCGGTCTGTTCATGACTATGGTTGTCGGCGGCGGTGTGCTTCCGCTTCTGCAGAATGCCATTGCTGACGCTACCAACTTCATGGTCAGCTACTGGGTAGTTGTGGCAGCCCTGATTTATATCCTCTGGTTTGCACTTCTCGGTTCAAAGGTGAGGAAAGCATAAGTCTTATCATAAATAAAGAGATAGATAATGAATTCACAATTTGTAGTAGGAATTGATGTCGGAGGACAGACTACCAAGCTTGGTGTCGTTGATGCAAGGGGAACAGTGCTTGCACAGACTGTAATCCGTACTGACACATACACTGATGTTGAGCCATATATCGCAGAATTGGCTGATGCTCTGAAAAAGATTATAAAGGAATCAGGCAGTGAAGGCGATATCCGTGGCATAGGAGTCGGAGCACCGAACGGAAACTATTATACCGGAACAATCGAAAATGCCGTGAACCTCTCATGGGGAGGAAGCAAGACCATCCATTTTGCAAAGCTTCTTTCTGAGGCTATGGACGGGCTTCCGGTGGCCCTTACAAATGACGCGAATGCTGCGGCTGTAGGAGAGATGACATACGGTGCCGCAAGGGGAATGAAGAATTTTATCATGATTACCCTCGGTACAGGTGTCGGAAGCGGTATCATTATAAATGGTGAGGTTGTCTATGGCCATGACGGATTTGCCGGAGAGCTTGGACACGTGACTGCAGTAAGGAGCAACGGACGCTCATGCAATTGCGGCAGGACAGGATGTCTTGAGACCTATGCCTCTGCAACAGGCGTGGCGCGTACTGCAAGAGAATGGCTGGAGCTTACTGATGAGCCTTCTGTTTTGAGAAGCCTTGACAATATCACATCGAAGGATGTTTACGAGGCAGCAAAGGAAGGGGACAAGCTTGCCCTTAAGATTTTTGAGTTCACCGGAAAGATTCTCGGACGCTCGTTCGCAGACTTCATCGCATTCAGCGCACCGGAAGCAATCGTGCTTTTCGGAGGTCTTGCAAGAGCAAAGGAATATCTCCTTGCACCTATCGAGGAGGCCATGAATGCCAATGTTCTTCCTTTGTGGAAGAATAAGGTGAACATTGTATTCTCTCAGTTGAAGGAGTCGGATGCGGCAATTCTTGGTGCATCGGCACTCGCTTGGGAACTTTAGGACTTTATTTCCTATTCATAAGTTTCGGGACCGGCCTTTGGGTACGGTCCCGTTTTCGTATCTGGCCTGCCGTTTTGGGAATGCATCGTAAAATGTCAGTTTGAAACTTTTGTCTTTTGCGCCCCCCCCCTTGCGCTCAGAACGGTGTTGCAGTAATGGATATAGGATTGCTGCAAGGGTGGTGTTGGAGTACGGGTAGTGTTGTCGTAAGGCCGATATGCATCACGGATAGTGTTGCGGTAAGGGACAATATTGCAGTAATGGATAGTATTGCAGCATGAGCAGTGTTGGAGTACGGGTCGTGTTGTCGTAAGGCCGGTATGCATCACGGATAGTGTTGCAGTAAGGGCTGTTGGGGCAAGGACAATTGCAGTAAGAACAATGTTGGCGCAATCTTCCAGGTGTCATTGTTCTGAACCTCAGATTCGTAATGCGTATGTTGCTGACTCTAAGCTTTTTCCTGTAAATCGCTTCCCCAAAAATGCGGCAGCGATTTACAGGAATTGGTTGATTTGCAGTGGATTATGCATCGCATGTTTGCCATGGTGAATATTCTCACGGGTAGATGGCAAAGCTTACTGGCAGCGACATGCGTTTCGTGATGCAGGAGTGTGTTTCTTGGAGCGAGTGCTGCTTGCGGATGTTAAACCAAATATAAAGTGTTGTCCTGCACCAACTTATGCATTCATGGGTGCCGCAAATTGCGTACCCGTAAATGCGCAAATGCTTAATTGATAGGCACTTACGTTTTGCGTGTTTCTTTATGCATGCAAAACGGTCTGAAGATGTGCTGGTGAATTGACGAAAGCGTGTTGCGCGACCTGCACCCAAGGAC
>CAMWUW010000135.1 GCA_947177525.1 uncultured Bacteroidales bacterium
ATGTGGAACCTGACACTATTGTCGCAGGAAACCCGGCCAGGGTGGTCCGAAGGATTGTTCCGGGGGAAGGACGGTAGCATGCCTGTTCCTTGGACTTGGACTGATGCCGTTTCATGTGTATGAAAAATTGAAAACTTATAGAAATTGTCAAAAAGAATAAATTATGTCAAAGAATGTTCTGATATTGTCGGGAAGTCCACGCCGCGGAGGAAATTCTGATCTCTTGTGCGATCAGTTTATGAAGGGTGCGGCAGAGTCCGGCAATAATGTTGAGAAAATCAATGTTTCTTCAAAAAAGATCGGTTATTGTCTTGCATGTTATTACTGCAGGGACCATCATGGGGCCTGTGCAATAAAGGATGACATGGGTGAGATTCTTGAGAAGATGCTTGCAGCGGATGTCATAGTCATGGCTTCACCGGTGTATTTCTATTCTGTGGACGCCCAGCTCAAGGCTTTGATTGACCGTTCGGTAGCGCGTTGGCTGGAGTTCAGGGACAAGGAGTTCTATTATATCATGACGGCTGCCGAAGATTCTGCAGACGTTATGGACTGCACTCTGGAATGTTTCAGGGGCTTTGCGCGTTGTCTTGAAGGCTCTGTAGAAAAAGGAGTGATATATGGTAAGGGCGTATATGAAAAGGGGGAGATACTCGGCCATCCTGCCATGGAGCAGGCCTATGAAATGGGGAGGAACTGTTAATTGTCAGGATGTATGATGCGCTTGTCATTTATTATAGTGTCACTGCTCCTCTGGATGGGAGGACCGGCATATGCAGAAGAAAACAATATATCGGAGGATAATGCAATGTATAAAGGAAAGAAAGTGCTCGTCGCGTTTTTCTCACATACCGGGGAAAACTATGGCGTCGGCAATATCGAAAAGGGCAATACGCATATCATTGCAGAGATGATAGCGGAGGCTGCGGGAGGCGACATATTTGAGATTGTGCCTGTCAATGCCTACCCGAAGACTTATAATGCATGCGTGGAAGCTGCGAGAAAGGAGAAAGACAGCTCTGCCCGTCCGGCAGTCATGCATGACATTGATGTTGAGGAATATGATATCGTGTTTCTCGGCTATCCGAACTGGTGGGGTGACATGCCCATGCCGGTCTATACTTTTATAGAAAATCATTCATGGAGCGGCAAGATGGTCGTGCCTTTCTGCACCCATGAAGGCAGCGGACTCTCACGTACGGAGAAATATGTCGCGGATGCATGCAAAGGGGCGCAGGTCGGGAAAGGGCTTGCCGTCAGGGGGACAACTGCCCAAAATTCACGTGAACAGGCTAAGAAGACTGTGTTGTCTTGGCTTTCCGGACTCAGTTTCGATTAAGCCGAGCGCAATCAAGTTCACTTGAATTGCCGAGGCGTGAGAAAGCTGCGTGTAAACGAACTTAAGATCAGTGAATTATGAATAAATTTTTAGGAATGGTGCTGCTTCTGTCTATGCTTTTGACGGCAGGATGCGGCAATGCCCGCAATTCGCAGAAAAAGACTGCCGGTGACGAAAGGGCAAAAGTGTATTTTTTCAAGGAGATTTCACCGGAGAATTTAGTGAGGATATATGAGGCTCTCGGACGTGAGGCGTCAGGGAAAGTGGCGGTGAAACTGTCTACCGGAGAGCCCGGAGGCCATAATTTTCTCCAGCCGGAACTTATCGGTACGCTTGTGCAGAAAGTCGGAGGTACAATTGTGGAGTGCAATACTGCATATGGCGGAGGCCGTGCCAATACCGAGGCTCATCTGAAAGCGGCCGCCGACCATGGATTCACATCGATTGCGCAAGTTGACATTATGGATGCTGACGGTGAGGCCGAGCTTCCCGTCAATGGCGGCAGGCATTTGGCCAAGGATATAGTCGGCTCGCATTATCTTGACTATGAGTTCACTATAATTCTTTCGCATTTCAAGGGGCATGCGATGGGCGGCTTCGGCGGTGCGATAAAGAATATGTCGATAGGCATAGCTTCTTCCGGAGGGAAGGCTTATATACATACTGCCGGAAAGACTTCAGATCCGGGGCAGCTGTGGCAGAATCTGCCGGAACAGGATGACTTCCTTGAATCAATGGCAGAGGCAGCAAAGGCTGTTGCCGACCATTGCGGTGACCGCATCCTCTACATAAGTGTAGCAAACAACCTTTCCGTGGACTGTGACTGTGATTCAAATCCGGCTGACCCTCAGATGGGTGACATAGGCATTCTTGCATCTCTTGATCCTGTTGCCCTTGACAAAGCCTGCACTGACCTCGTGCGCGCTTCTGAGGACCATGGCAAAATCCATCTGATTGAGCGTATAGATTCGCGCCACGGAATGCACACTCTGGATTATGCCGCATCCATAGGGCTTGGCAGCCTGGAGTATGACCTGGTGCCTATGGACTAAGGACTTCCGGCATGGTGAAGGCCTGAAGAGCACTTCCGGACATAAGTATCTGAAATTTCAATGGCGGGCTGGGCAATGTCTCAGCCGGCCTTTTTCTGTTGCTGCCCTATGCTGTGGCTCGATGATATGCATGGGGAAAGAAGATGGCTTGCTTGTGGGCGGGGCCCGGACGTCGGAGAATGGATTTTGGGCCGTACTGTTCCAAGAACGGAAAAGCAGTTTAATTCTTTTTATCTATATTTGTGCTGACGCACATATATAAGTCTGCGTCTCGGCAGACATTCAAATGAATTTGATGTTTGCTCTCAACTTTTGACTATATTTGTACTGTGGACACTTTAAAAAGCATAGTTCTGTCATTGGCTTTATTTCTCGGCATATACTCGGTTCATGCCGGGCCCTGTGACGGTATGATTTTCCGCTCCTATGATGTGCCGGCCGAGCATAGGACCTCAATGATTGTCTCTGGTACGAAAGAAGAACCGTTGACATTTTCAGATTCATTGGCATTTTCGTTTTCATTGAAAGCCGAACTTGACAAAGGCAAGTTCGGATATATATTCCGCCTTGCGCTGGATTCCATGATGCCAATAGATTTTCTGCTCTCTCCTGAAAATGGAAGACCTGTGCTTTGTGTCACTGCAGACCATCGGGACATCGTTTCCATTGATGGTATGGCCGGGGAGCTTGAAGAATGGAATGACATTTATGTCGGTGTTGCAGATAAAGGAGATTCTGTCGTATTTTATATTAATCATTCTCCGGTTTTCACTCTGCCGTCCTCATGCAGGCGCCATCATGCAAAAATATATTTTGGAAAGGTTGACGCTCCCGGGCTGGTGACATCTGATGTCGCCCCAATGCTCATCGCAGACCTTCATGTATGCTGTGACGGACGCAAAAACGTGTCTTGTAATTTTTCAGGTCCCGAGGACATAATTTCTAAAAAAGGTATCAGTG
>CAMWUW010000136.1 GCA_947177525.1 uncultured Bacteroidales bacterium
CACCTATCATCAGTGTCGCCAAGGTCTCGTATTTCCCGTGCCCATAGTCATGTTCCTTGTCCTCTGGCTTATTGGAGATGCGGACGAAAACTATGACAATTATATCTGTAACAAAGTCGGAAAGGGAATGTACTGCATCCGCAATCATCGCGGCAGAATTACCTATGATACCTGCCACGAACTTAAGCACGAGAAGAAGCGCATTCACCATGCTCCCCACCACCGTAGCCTTGTATATCCCTTTCTCCCTTGCATCGGGAACCTGTCCTGCAACTTTCATATTCTTCACATCTAAAGTCCTGTAAACCAATAGTACGCTAACATCCGAAGGATGGACGTGCGCGAAAAGCGCCCATCAGACCTTCCTGCCCGTCTCCCCGTTCAGGACGACATGTAGGGACAAAGATATGATTTTCCGTCAGAAACCATACATTTATTATACTTTTCATGGAATTTGTCATATATTTGTTTCCGGAACTTTTTGACGGGACTGTATATGAAAATCAAAGCGTTATTCAAGACATTCAGCATTTTATGCCTGTGTGCATTATCTCTTTCCGGATGCCAGGAGAAACAGGATGAGGGAAGAAAAATCACAGGATATGAGGAGTACAGGCTGACCGTAGCGTCAAGGAGGCTCCCAGGAGTCGTCACATCCTGCGGAAACACAGTCAGCGCAGATGTATTTGCCGTAAAGAAGGATGGTGCATCGGAATGGGAACCGCTGCCGTATATTTCAGAGTTCGACTACGAAGAAGGCTATGAATATGTAATCAGTCTCAGCAGAACTGACTATCTTGACTATGCAATGGGCGAGCCGGCATGGACGGAGTACAAGTTGCTCGAGGTCATTTCAAAAGAATCCAAAGAGTCGGAGGATCTGCCGGAAAGTTTCATACCGGACTGGTTCCGTGAGCCTTACAGATTTGAAATCAAGCTATCGTATTTCATTGATGCCGATGACAAGGAAACAATTGAGAATGACCTGAAATCCTACACGGACATACCGGCAGGTGCCTTACTTTTAAATGGTGCCAAGACCAGGTGGCAGCTTTGCGACAAGGAAAACGCCATACTGGCATACGGGACATTGCAGCTTAGGGGCAAGGACTCCTCGGAATTTCCTGAATCATATCTCAACCTCCCTCCATCCGGAAGTGTTACCGGCAGTATGGAATGGACGTTTATCTATAAGTTTGGAGGAGAGATGGTTGAATTGTCGTATGACGTATTCATTACGGCACCGGCATTAAAGAGTACAGATGATAAGAACATAGCAGTCAAGAGTACAGCTGCCATGAATATGCTTCCTGCGCGGCATTACAATGCGTCACTGTATAAGGACGTGACGGATTATTATGCCCGGAAATATCCTGATGCCGGAGTCAGGACTGTTGTATATTCATTGGCATTGGAAGGCCGCTGACTCCAGAGTCTGGCTATATAGGGTAAAGCACCATGCTGCATTTGGAGTTTCAGCTGCCCAGGTTACAGCAGGACACTCCTGGTTTCAAGCAAATAAGAACAACACCCGGCACTCGAGACTTCATCCCGACCAGAACATTGTCCGGTACTATGGTGTTCAACGAGACAAGGCTGCCGACTGACACTTTGGACTTCAGCCGAAGAAGAATACTGCATGGTACCCTGGAGTTCAACCATGCAAGAATGCAGCCGGCTGTCAGACGCCGGAGACAAAAAGGAAACCGATGACCGGGCCAAGGAAGATTGCGATATAAATCAATGTTATCCACGGCTGGTAGTCAATATAGAACTCTCTGAAGGACAGGCTCCAGGGGTGCTTTATGAGAACCCAGCCCAAAAGGTCGAATACAATGCAGATTCCGGCCCATACGGCCCCGGTAAACAGAGCCTCTGTCTGAGATGGTGCATCAAGGCCGTTCATGTACAGAAATCCGAAAAGGGAAAACATGATGATATTGTAGAGAGGGTGCCACGGTTTCGTCTTCTCGTACCCCTCGCCCATCGAGTTTTCGTCCATGTGCCCCATGCCGAGCACCTTTATGTTGAAGATTGTGTGCATCACACCTATCATGGTCACGACAATATATGCCGTCCAGAACCATAGCATTGACATTCCAAAATCTTGCATAGATTCTTTATTTTACAGATTATCAACAATTTCAAAAACAAACATCCTGCGGTGCATCCGAAAATTCACATACATGCTGCTTATCGGTGATTTTCAATGATGCACAGTCAGATGTATTGTGCAAAAATCAGAAGAATCTCGTGAAATGCCAAATAAAACTGCACAAATGGCTTCGCGATACCTGCAAGGTACATTACAAATAGAAATAATGGGATGTCCGGTACTGTTGCGAATCAAAAAACATTATATTTGTGAGCATTATAATTCTGAAACTAATATGTATCCACTTGTTTTCTCCAGGGCCAAAAGGGCTATTTCTGTATTATTCCTTTGTCTGGCAGCAGCCCAGGCATACGGCCAGGAACATCACTTCGAATATATCGGGAATCACATTTATCTTGAGGCAGAAATCAACGGCAAGCCGGCCAACCTTGTCTTTGACACAGGAGCCGAGCTGATCTATCTTGACAGTACGTTTGTAGCAGATAAAGGTCTCACTTTCAAAAAGGTCGGCAATGCTGTGCTTGACGGTGCAGGAACGGACGGGCCGAGCAAGACAAAAATAATCTTTGGCGAAGTCTCTGTGTGCACAGGCGGGAAAGTCTACCGGCCCGAATACTCCCCTATCATAAATCTGAAAGCACTTTTAGGCGAACATGCGGACGGTATTTTCGGAATGAAAGCCATTTCAGGGAAAATCATATCAATAGACTACAGAAACAGGCGGTTCAATCTATACGACAAACTTGAACCGCAGATGACAGACGGATACAAGTGCATACCTGTCAGCTTCCAGTCCAGACAGATTCTCGTTCCGCTTAAGGTCACAGTCAATACTCAGACCATTATTTCCGGAAATGCACTTATGGACATCGGCTCAGGCTCCGGAATCACTCTCACATCCTCCGCCGCACATAGGCATGGTCTTGAAAATATCGCAGAAAAAACATCATTCGAAAGCGGAGGGTTGGGCGGCAAATCTGCCGGATATACCATAGCCATAGAAAACGCAGACATCGGCGGCA
>CAMWUW010000137.1 GCA_947177525.1 uncultured Bacteroidales bacterium
CAATCACATTTCCGGGGAGTTTTTCTGACAGGTCGATGCACTTTTCCTTGTTCATCTCTATCATTTTTATGGAGTCCATCTGCCTGCTCAGCTGCTTTGCGACCATTTCTCCGATAGGACTTCCGCCGAGAATCATGAGATTGTTCACCTCGATGTTTCTTTTCCCGATATACTTCATGAGCATATCCATTCCTTCCCTCTTGGAAATGATGAATACGAGATCGTGATATTTGAATTTGGTGTCGAATTTCGGAATTATGGTGTCATCGTTGCGTGAAATTGCAACTACTCTGAATTTCTGCCCTTCTTCTGCGGCGACATTACTGAATTCGGCCATGTTCATTCCTATAAGAGGAGATTCCTCTTCAAGCTTGAATACGGCCACCTGCAGCTTTCCGCGGGCAAAGTCAAGCGAGTCGGTTGCCGCTGTCCTTTTCAGAAGGTCTATGATTTCTCCGGCCGCAATCTTCTCCGGATAGAACATAAGGTCAATGCCCATTTCGGTGAAGAGGTACTTGTTCTCGTATGACAGATATTCCTCATTGTTGATGCGTGCCGTCACCTTCTTGCTGCCGAGCTTTTTTGCCAGTATGGCACTTACCACATTCACGTCCTGGGAGTCGGAGGGATTCACGGCGATGAACAGGTCGGCCTCAGCGACACCTGCTTCGCTCAGTGTACGTATCGCCGACGGATTTCCTTCCACGGTGATTATGTCCGTGTTTGATGCAAGTGCTTCCAGTCTTTCCTGGTCGGAATCTATCACCGTTATGTCGTTTGCCTCACTGCTGAGCATCTTGGCAAGGTGCGACCCGACCTCTCCTGCTCCTGAAATGACGATTTTCATAATATTATATTCTCAAGTTTCGCAAATAATTATTCAGAAATAGAATCTTTCATCTCTGATTTTTCCGGTTATATGCTTCCCGCAGAAGATTGCGGACGGAATTATCCATTTCCTGTACCATCCGCGGACGGGGCCTTGTCTGTCTCTGCTTCCGATGTAGTCCTGGATTTCCCGGAGCGTCACCTTTGTCCGCAATTTCCTGTACTCCCTGTGTGCATCGGTGACAGCCTTGAAATAGGCCGGCCTTAATGTCAAAAGATAGACAGCGGCAGACAGGCCGTCAAGAATCATGCGCACCAATATTCTCCGCTCAGCTTTCCTGGCACCTTTTCTGGCTGACTGTCCGGGAGTATTTCCGTCCCTGTACTCCAGCAGCGCAAAAGTCTTCCCGAGATTGTTGCTGAGCATCAGCAGATTGTTCCTGTAGTTCAGAAACAGCTTGAATGGAGAGGATTGCGGCAGGGTGCCTCCTCCGACATGATAGACCAATGACTGCGGAACGACAGTTATGCTGTATCCTTCAAGCTGAAGCCTCCAGCACAGGTCTATTTCCTCCATGTGCGCGAAAAATCTGCCGTCAAGTCCTCCTGCCTTTTTGTAAAGGCTGCTTCTTGCCATAAGGCATGCTCCTGTGGCCCAGAATACATCTTTGGGACTGTCATATTGGCCATAATCCCTTTCAACACGGCTCAGTACACGTCCGCGGCAGAACGGATATCCGTATTTGTCAAGGAAGCCTCCGGCTGCTCCTGCATATTCAAACATGTCACGTTCCTTTTGGCTGTGAAGCTTCGGGGCGCAGGCTCCGCATTCCGGATGGCTGTCCATCCAGTCTGTAAGAGGCCTGAGCCAGTCTTCTGTCACTTCTATGTCCGAATTGATAAGCACAAAGTATTCGGGCATGCTCTCCGCGGTTATGATGTCGAATGCCCTGTTGTAGCCTCCGGTAAATCCGAGATTCTTTTCAAATGCAATCGTCCTTACCTCCGGAAATTCCTTTCCCATCATTTCAAGCGAACCGTCCGTGGACGCATTGTCAGCCACAATGACTTCTGCATCTCCTGCCTTTTCAGCAGAACGCAGAAGCCCGGGAAGAAATTTCCTGAGGAATCCTTCCGTGTTCCAGTTAAGTATGACTATCGCTGTTTTCATAAAATCTCCCAAAGATATAGAGAAATCATGTAAAAATCCCTGTAACGCGTTTGAAATATTTTATTGGCGGAATGCAATGCATGGCCTGAGGTGCACGGCTATCTGCTTCCCAGCCAGATGAATACCATCCCGGCCAGTACCAATGCGAGGTCAAGTGCCTTTCCTTTTATGTTCTTTTCCTTGAATATCAGGACTCCGCATGCAAAGGAAATCAGAACAGATCCGCGTCGTATGAGGGAAACCACTGAAATCATGGCATCCGGGTCGCTCAGCGCATGGAAGTATGCAAAATCAGCGGCCGTGATGAATATTGAAATCAGCGGAATGGCCCAGCTCCAGCGGAACGGTGTTGTCTTTTTTCTTGACGGATACCATAGCACGGCGCATATTATGGACATTATTATGAACTGGTACAGGTTGAACCTGCTTTGTACGAATACCGGATCCAGTTCTTTCATTATGTATTTGTCATACAGTCCGCTGGCCGCACCTGTGACAGTCGCCGCAACGACGCACAGTATCCATTTGTTGTGCACGAAATCTATATTCTCCTTTTTGCCTGTCCTGCTCATAAGGAACAGGGACAGCATCGCCAGCAGGACACCGGCCCATTGGCACAGGTTCAGCCTTTCTCCGAAAAACAGCATGGCACCGACAAGGACAAGCACAGGCCTGGTGGCATTTATCGGACCTACTATTGTAATTGGAAGATGCTTCAGACCGAAGTAGCCTGCAGTCCATGATGTCAGGACAATGAATGCCTTGGCAATTACGAGAATATGCGCCCTGACTGCACTGCAGCTTTCCGCACTGCCGCTTCCTTCGCATCCGGAATCTCCGGTGAAGGCAGGCAGAAAAATCAGTGTGGAAAAAAGTGTATTCAAAAGCAGCACCGGAAGAACTGCATTGTCTTTCAGTGCCGCTTTTTTTGAAGTGTCATAAAAACCGAGCAGGGCGGCTGACACAAAAGATAGCAACAGCCACATTTCTGCGGTATCCTATCTTAGTTGCATCCGCAATTGCCGTCTTCACCGCAACCGCAGTCGTCTCCGCATCCGCAACCGCAGTCATCACCGCAGCTGCAGTCGTGTCCGTGTCCGCCGCATCC
>CAMWUW010000138.1 GCA_947177525.1 uncultured Bacteroidales bacterium
TTGATGCAATGCATAAAAGATAGGAAACCTTCTGAAATTGTAGTCTTATGTGACGGGCATGAGGTGTTCCGTGGCTCATTTCTTTCGATTGCCTTCGGTACCGGAAAATATTCCGGAGGAGGCATGAGGCAGACTCCGGCGGCCATTCCGGATGACGGTCTTGTGGATATGACGCTTATACCTGATCTGCCCCTGATGCGGATTGCAATTGAGGCGCCCAAGCTGTTTACCGGGAAGTTCTTGAGTGTTAAGGAACTCGTGACTGCCAGATGCAGGGAGATATCGGTAATTCCTGCCGCTAATTGTTCAGGGGAGCCAGTGGAGGTTGACGGAGAGGTGGTCGGCAATGCTCCTGTGACATTGGAAGTCGTTGACGGATATATCAATGTGATAAGGCCTTAGCTCTGTTTGCCTTTATGACGGATCTGCATTTATAATTATTTTGGTGCCGCTTCCGTTTTTCCTTGCCGCCTTATTGACAATGGACTTGATTGCTTCTTTTTCTGCTGCAAGTCTTTTGCCCTTTCTGAGGCTTATGCGTATTGTCCTGATATGAAAATCTGATATTTTGCTTACGGAAGGAGCATAAGGGCCGATGATTTCCGGTGCAGCGGCTTCCGTGTTGCCGGATTGTGCGGCAAAGTGGTTCCTTAGCATTTCTGCCAATGCCTGTGCAGCCTTTTCTGTGCGCGCTTCGTCTTTGTCTTTTACGCTGATCTCTATGATTCTTGTAAAAGGAGGAAAATTGAAGTCATGTCTTTCCTGAAGAAGCTCCATGCTGAATGTACCTGTTTCCCCGCTGGCTATCCGCTTGTATACAGGATGCTCTGGCTGAGATGTCTGTATTACGAAAAGTCCTTTCTCTGAACGTCTGCCGCATCTGCCTCTGAACTGTTCGAGAATCTGCATCGCTTTTTCGTCGGCACGGAAATCCTGAATGCCGAGCAATGAGTCGGCTGCAATGACTGCGACTAATTTTAAGTTGCTGAAATCAAATCCTTTTGTGATTATCTGCGTGCCGATAAGAATGTCTATCTTGCCTTTGCTGAAATCTCTAATTACCTTGGTTTCATGACTTTTGCTTTGCTTTGTGTCGCTGTCCAGTCTTGCAATTCTTGCTTCGGGAAAAAGTCCGGCCGCTTCTTCTTCTATTTTTTGGGTTCCGGCTCCAAGACTGCGCAGCTGGCCTTGGCATTTGATGCATTTCCCTGTGTAGCTGCTCTTGTAGCCGCAGTAATGGCAGACCATTTCGCCTTTGTTTTGTGCATAGGCGGTGTCGCTTCCGGGAGTGTATGGCGAGCCTGCGGCAACATGGTAGCTCAGGCTGACATTGCAGTGAGGACATTTGAGAATGTCCCCGCAGTTTGTGCATTGGAGTGCAGGCGCCCATGCTCTTCTTGAGCGCAGAATTATGACCTGTCCGCCGTCTGCAAGAGTTGCATTTATATGATTTATCAGCTTTATGGAAAAATTTCCGGCCATCCCCCTTTTCTTTCGTTCTGCATTTGTGTCAATGATTTCAATGGCAGCGTCACCGGAGCCGTGATAACGCTCTGACAATGTCACAAGCCTGTGCTTCCCTGTAAAGCAGTTGTAGACTTCTTCAAGGGACGGTGTTGCGGAACCGAGCAGTATGTTGCAAGTGTGGCCGGGTGTGCTTTGGACCAATGACAGCATAAGGGCGGTGTCTCTGCCGTTATAGCGTGGGGCAGGGGAGTCCTGTTTGTATGAACTGTCATGTTCTTCGTCTACTATTATCAGTCCGAGCCTGCGGTGGGGGAGAAAGAGGGCCGAGCGGGTGCCCAGTACGATGTAACTGTCTGTTTCCTGTCTTGCCGGCGTGTTTTCGGCAGAATGGCTTTCCCGGGCTGCTTCGGGACTGTCTGAAGTCATTGTACGTATTGTCTCGGCCGTATTTCTTTTGGCGGCTGCTGTCTCTCCGGAATGGAAAATCAGAAGTCTTCTGCCGAAATGTGTTCTGAGTCGGTCTTCCAATTGTCTGCTGACGGCAATCTCAGGAACAAGGTACAGTACATTATGCCCTTGTTCCATGGCTTCAAATGCCAGTTTTGTGTATATCTCTGTCTTGCCGGAGCCTGTGAGGCCCTTAAGCATTACCGGCTTGTTTTGTGCAAATCCTTCTTTGATGCTTTCGTATGCTTTGTTCTGTGCTTCGGAAAGAATTATGCTGTCCTTTGGAAAATCCGTAGCTGATTCCGCTGCATTGTGCTGTGCAGAATTCTTCTCTATGCCGGAGACTGGAAGCAGTGAAGTTTCCATAAGCCGGTCTATGGCGGATTCCACGTCTGCTATGGAATTCCTGAGGGCCTCTATTTCCATAGCATATTTTTGTGCGGTGCTTTCTTTGTGTGCCTTAAGAAGCATGTCTTCGCGCTTTTGTAGTCTTAATTGCAATTGCTGTCTACGTTTTTCTAAAGCAGCAGCCTGTTTTTCCATTTTGCGCAAAATACGTTCTTCTGCCTTGGCTTTTGCAGCAGCCGCTGATTCTTCGCCATTGGTTTTTCCGGCTGGATATGCAGCCTTGTAGACTTCTCCGACAGTGCACATATAATAGTCAGAAACGTTCCTCCAAAGGCTGATTTCTTCATTGAGGATTCTTGGCATGGAGGTCTCCACAGATTTTATGGGCTTTATTCTCTCATGCCCTGTTTCTGGGATAACATTGGTTTTGCTGACAACTCCCAAGTATTCGCTTCCTGCAAAATCAACCCTGACACGGTCTCCCTCTGCAATTCTGTAATTCATGGACTGTGCCATCCGCTCCGGTACACTATAATATGGCTCCCACTCAAGTTTGATTGGAAGTATTACCGATATGTATTGTGTTCCGTTCATTGTCTGTCTCTTCTGCTATGGTGTGCTTCCCCCTTTCATTTGCTCCCGTTCGGTCATGTAATTTCCTTCGGAGTTCCATGACGCTCACTTAATCGCAAAGGTAAGTACTCTGTCCTTTCATTTGCTCCCGTTCGGTCATGTAATTTCCTTCGGAGTTCCATGACGCTC
>CAMWUW010000139.1 GCA_947177525.1 uncultured Bacteroidales bacterium
CTCCCTCTTTATATTCAAGCAGGAAGTCGGGAACAATCTGCTGTGCCTGATCCGTATATGAGTCGTCAATCTGTCCTCCCGGTGCCGGGTTCAGCTTGATAATCTTTGCCATTGCAGCCTTAAGCTCCTCCTCGCTCAGCCCCATGCGGGTCATTATCTTATGGAAATGCTTGTTGGTGAATTCGTTGAAATAGTTGGTCAGAATCTTGACCGCATTGTCCACCTCAGGTGTCCTCTTGCAATGCTTTATCTGCAGGAGAAGACATTCACGCAGGTCCCTGGCACCTACTCCTGCCGGCTCGAATTCCTGGATTATCTTAAGCATGTCAAGCACTTCCTGCTCGTCAGTCTCTATATTCGCCCTGAATGAAAGGTCATCAACGATTCCGTCAATGCTCCTGCGAAGGTAGCCGTCATCATCAAGACTTCCGATGAGGAATGATGCAACAGCAAACTGGCGGTCACTCAGGTTGCGGTAGCCCAGCTGTTCCTGCAAACTTTGGGTAAAGCTTTCCTTTACAGAGAAAGTATTGTACTGCGGCCTCTCGTCCTTTGAATAATTATCGGACCTGAGCCTGTAGCTCGGTATTGCGTCATCTTCCTTATATTCTGACAAAGAGACTTCTCTTGGAGCCTCATCCTCCTCCTTCTCATTGGGCTGGTCCTCATCCAGTACCGGGTTTTCCTCCATTTCCTTGCGTATTCTCTGCTCAAGCTCCTGTATCGGGAGCTCTATCAGCTTGATTGTCTGAATCTGCAGCGGGGAAAGTTTCTGGGTCTGCTTGAGTTCTAATCCTTGCTTCAACATAATGTTAATACTATATTTATTATACTGGCAATTAATTTGATTTCGGTATAAGAATCTTTATCGTGTCCGCCACGAATGCATTGTTCTTGTCCACGGCAGGGTAACATATAGGTTCCTTTACCACGAATGCTCCAGGGAAGGATGGCTTTATCCTGGCAAGCAGGGCCATAGCCTCGGACTTTGTGCGGCAGTCTCCGACCGTTACCTTGAAATATGGGTTTGAATATGTCCTGTAGGCCGTTATGTCATTGAACATATTGCGGAAATGTCTCAGTGTCTGCTCGGATTCGGTCCGTGCGGTCTGCCTGTTGTCAAAGAATATCCTCACACGGTATCCGCTTATGCTTCTTGAGGAGTTGGACGCTATGTGTGCCCTCATGGAGGCTGTGACTGCAGGTGACTGGCTTATTCCCACTCCGGCCTTGTTTCCTGCAGCGCGTGAGGACATGGCGTCGAATACGTCTATGCCTATAAGAGTGGAGTCCACCGCACAGGCAGGGCGGAATATAACAGAGTCCGCATACTCATAGCCGACGGTCTCGCCGACTTCCTGGGCATACAAAGAAGAAGCCGCCGAAAAGGCGGACAGGACAGCGGCGAGCGCGTATAAAGAAAAAGTCTTTCTCATTTTCATATATTCTATAAAAGTTCCCTCACAGGTATGTCTTTGAATCTTAGTGTTTTGGATATTCCGCCCTTGAGCGTTGCCCTTACCGAGATGTCAACCGTGCATCCGAGGATTGTCTCCTTGTCCATGAGCGCTGTCAGTTCCCTGATTCCGGCATCTTTTTCTATGCTTATCGCAGCTTTGAGATGGTAAATCTCAGCCGATTTCGAGATCAGGGTGAACGGATCCATGGCGAGCCTACCAAGAACCTTGCCAGAATATTTCAGAGAGCCGTTAATTTCCGAAAGTCCTATCTGCATCGCAGGGTTGTCAATCCCTACGGCAAGGTACACGTCAATGCCACGGAATCCTCTCATGCTTATGGATTCAACGTCCACTGAAGTCACGTTTATCTGCCTGACTTTGTTGCATCCGGAAAGGCAGAGGACAAGCGCTGCAAGTATTGCGGCAGCATATTTTCTGATCATATTGTTCATGGTGTCCGTATTTACATCTTCGCAAAGGTATGAATATTCGTTTAAAAATCCTATCCGTGAAATTGGGCTTCGTTGGCAGTCCGTCTTTGCCTGCGGCACCATTTCCATGATGCCGGATGAATAACTTTGGTGATTTGATTATATCGGTTTCGTTTCTTTGTTGTATCTTTGCACTCCGGTAACAAACAGATCATCCAATGAAAGTCATCAACCTCGGGGAGAAAAATTCCATTCTCAACAAATTTGTTGCGCAGATGCGTGACAGGAGCGTCCAGAAGGACAGCATGCGTTTCAGGAGAAACCTGGAAAGGCTTGGGGAAATTTTTGCTTATGAAATCAGTATGGTTATGGACCATTCTGACAAACAGGTCATTACGCCGCTTGGCATTGCTAATGTACCTACCTATGACGATGACGTGGTAGTGGCAACCATATTGCGTGCCGGTCTTCCTCTGCATCAGGGTATACTCAATTTTTTTGATGATGCCCAGAATGCCTTTGTTGCAGCTTACCGCAAGTATGACAAGGGTGAGGATTTTCATATCAACATAGAGTATGCAAGCACTCCGGACCTGAGCGGCAAGACGCTGATTCTTGCTGACACCATGCTTGCTACGGGTGCATCGCTGGAAATAGCCTATAAGAGACTTTGTGATGAAGGGGAACCTAAGCATACTCACCTTGTATGTCCCATTTCAAGTGCCTATGCCGTTGAGTATCTTCAGAAAAACCTGTCAGGTGAGAAGGTGACGCTCTGGGTGGCCGCGATAGATGAAGAATTGACGAGTCATTCTTATATAGTGCCTGGGCTTGGTGATGCGGGTGACCTGGCTTATGGTGAGAAAAAATAGATGCCTGATTTGCAAAGACGTATCCGGGAGCGGTACTGAGCTTTGCTCTTGATATGGCCTTGGACCATGATAGCATAATCCCGGCTGCATTTGCACTTTTGCTTTGTGGCCGGGTTGTTTTGTGTATGTGGGGATATTGACAGTGCCTGTAGTCCTGTTGGGGATGGGGGTGATTCTCTTGGCTTGGGGGTGATTCTCTTGTCTTGGATAGGAGCAATGTGAACGGGGGGCACA
>CAMWUW010000140.1 GCA_947177525.1 uncultured Bacteroidales bacterium
GATAATAATAATTTATCAACCAAAAACATTAATCTTATGGCACTTACATGTACTAACGTAACATTGAGACAAAGAGTTATCAGTAACGGCAGAATTTCTCTCTATCTGGACTATTATCCGGCTATTCGCAATCCGTACACAATGAAAATGAGTCGCAGGGAATATCTTGGCATTTATATCTATGCCCGTCCTAAAAATGAGATTGAACGTGATTTCAACAATGAAATGCTGAGTAAGGCTGAAGCCATTCGTTGTATCAGAGTACAGGCAATCGTTAATGAGGAATTTGGATTTCTTGACAAGCACAAAATGAAAGCTGACTTCCTTGCCTATTTTCGTGAAAAAGCAAAACTGAAGTATCACGAATGGGACTGCGTTTACCAGCATTTTGAAAAGTTTGTAAACGGCTATTGCACTTTCGGTGATGTAACGGTAGAGCTTTGTCAGAAGTTCAGACAGTATCTACTGAACTGTAAACAGATCCGTCACCCTAATATCAGTGTTTCGAGGAATTCGGCGGCTGGCTATTTTTCAACTTTCCGTGCATTACTGAAAATAGCTTATCAAGAGAAGATGCTACGTGAAAATCTGAATGACTTCATAGACAAGATTGAATGGAAAGAAGGCAAAAAGCAGTATCTCACATTAGCAGAAGTTAAGAAACTGGCCGCTACACCGTAACTATTCAGCGGATGTAACATTCCAGGGTTTAGCGAATGCTTCAATATGCTCGGGCTTCTGATAATTTGTTGATTCCCATTGAAATTAGATGCAAATACATTTGCGCATGTCCGATATTTTTTTGTACCTTTACATCTGTGAAACAACAGGTTAATGACATAACAGAAGTGCTTCGCGGATTGTCCGCACAGATTAAATCGATGCAGAAGACCATCGATTCTCAGCATGCGACTATCTGCCAGATTAACCGTGCAAGCCAGAGGCAACTCAAGGAAATCCGCGACCTGAAACGCCTTCTTGAGAAGAAAGACAAGGAGAATGAAGAACTCCGCAGGCGTCTCTCCAGATACGAAGAGCCTCCGAAGAACTCCGGCAACAGTAACACGCCTCCCTCCAAGGAATCCCTGAAAGACGAGGTGGTCCGTCGCACAAAATCCTTGCGCAAGCCATCCGGCAAGAAGCCCGGTGGGCAGCCGGGACACAAAGGCGGCACGCTTGCCATGGGTGATGTCGTGGATGCTATCGTTGAAGAACGCGCCGAACGCTGTGACGGATGCGGGGATTCGCTGGCCGGCTGTGAAACGGTGCTTGATTATATCACCCGGACAATATCGCTGCCTGAGCTCAAACCGCTAATAACGGAGGTGAGACATCATGTCACGATATGCCGCACTTGTGGGAAAAGGGTCAAAAGCCACCCGGAACGCAGACGCTCGAACACCGTTGTATATGACGTCTCAGTCAGGGGGCTTGTCGTTTATCTCTCCGCCGTACAGTTCCTTCCTTACAACCGCATCGCATCTTTTTTCAAAGAGGTTTTCGGACTTGAAATCAGCCAGGGTTCAATGGTCAATTGGATCAACGAGGCCAAGAAGGCGGCTGCACCTGCCATTGGAAGGATAAAGGAATACATAATGCAATCGGCGGTAGTGGGTTTTGACGAATCCGGCTGTTACTGCAACAAACGGCTGGATTGGGCATGGATTGCGCAGACGGTTTATTTCACCTTTGTCTTCCACGGCAAAAGCCGCAAAGGGCAGGAACTTGAGCACCGCTTCGGAAACTCGCTCGGACGGATGACTGCCGTGACAGACCGCCACAGCGCATACTTCGCACTGCACTTCCTCAATCACCAGGTGTGCCTGGCCCATCTGCTGCGCGAATGTCAGTATCTGAATGAGCTTGACAAAAAGCAGGAATGGTCAAAGTCAGTTGAAAACCTTTTTCAGGAAGCGATACATGAACGGAGTCAAAAGCCGACAGAATCCATTGACACAAAGCCGTGGCTGGACCGGCTGGACGAACTTATTGACAAGAACTTATCTAAACTGAACGAGAAGTTTACAACGTTCAAAAACGGTCTGCTCAAATGTCGCGACTACATCTTCAACTTTCTTAGAAACCCGGCAATACCGCCCGACAACAACGCTTCCGAACGCGGCATCCGAAAACTCAAAATCAAACTCAAGAACTCCGGATGCTTTAGGTCCGACCTCGGTGCCGACGCTTTCATGGATCTGCATTCTATCGTTGAGACAGCTAAAAAACATGGCAACTCACCCTACAATACCATACTTGCCCTTTTCTGAACGGCGAATATCTCAGTGTGTCCGCTGAATAGTTACAGATGGCCAGCAGTCCTGCTAATTTTAATTTAAATTCCTTCATCCTATTTTTTGTATTGTCGTTATGCAGGCAAAGGTAAAAGGAAAAATCGGGACACGCAAATAAGTGTAAGGAAATGCAGGTGAAATAGGGCGTTAGAAAAAAACACGTTTGTATCATATTGTTATACAGCTGTTTGCACATCTGAAGAAATAGCCAACTGATATCCTCTTTTTCCTCTCACAAACTGAATTTGGATGGACGGATCCATGCTCAGCAACTTCTTCAAGGAGCTAATTGTTTGCCGGCGACGGTCGTTCAAGCCCAGATCATCCGAAGGCCAATTGCAAATGGCATCGATTTTATCGTTTGTCAAAAAGAAATCGGGAGCCTGGGCAAAGCCCAGCAATAGTTTGGCCAGTTGCGGGGTGCAGTCCTTTGTTTCTTTTCCATAGGCCAGCGTATGCCGGATGGAGTCGTAGATACATCCGCCAATCTGATAGGCAGTGACCGGTACATTTGCCTTTTCTGTCTTTTTGTGCTTCCGGGACCTGGCGTAGGACAATCCTCCTGCACATGCAATACATAAGAAGAGACCCGACATTGCCCACAATAAGGGATTTGCCCAATCCACACAACACCAAAAGCCGGGCAGCGCGTAGGCTGTCAACTGCATGGTATACATAT
>CAMWUW010000141.1 GCA_947177525.1 uncultured Bacteroidales bacterium
CCCAATGACTAAAGAAAAAATGTCATGAACAAGAATTTCTTTTTGATTGTCGCGTGTGCTGTATGCTCGGTGTTTGCAGTCGGGTGCGGCAGGCATGCGGAAGAGCGCCTTCTCGCTGAGACGATACTGGGTGACGCTTCGCTCATGAAAGTTGACAGCATGGCCAGGGCTGTGCTGGCCGATGGTTTTAATGCAGGAAGCGGCTATTCCCAGGTGTGGGCGCGTGACCTGAACACTTTCATTGAGATTGCCTGCGAGGAGAATGAGGTTGCTGACATCAGGAATGCCTTGCTTGTTTTCTTTGCAATGCAGCAGCCGAATGACGAGATGGTGGACGGATATGTGCTCAAAGGCGAATTCACCTGGTATGATGACCATCCGTATTACTCTGATGCAGCGCCTGGGCATGTCGGTTTTAAGAATACGGTTGAGACCGACCAGGAGACGTCTCTGATACAGGCTGTCGGAAAGTACATCCGCAAGACAGGCGACAGGTCAATCCTTGTTGAGAATGTTGCCGGACGTACTGTCATGGAACGGATGGAAGCCATGGTCGATTATCTTATGCGTGAGCGTTATGACGAGAAGTATGGCCTGCTGTTCGGTGCTATGACGGCGGACTGGGGTGATGTGCAGCCGCATGATGACTTCGGATGCGACATGAACGAATTGTCGTATGCCGCAATTGACGTATATGACAACGCCATGTTCATGATTGCTCTGGACTGTCTTCAGGAAATGACTGATGATGCTTCTGCGGATGACAGGTGGAAAAGGCTCCATGACAGTATAGCTGTGAATGTGCGCAGGCATCTGTGGGACAGCGTACGCATGAAATTCGTGCCGCACATATATCTTGGGGATTCTCCCATACCGGAAGGCTTTGATGAAAATGAGGTGCATTTCCATGGCGGAACTGCCGTAGCGATAGAGGCAGGCCTTCTCACCAGGGACGAGATAAGCACGGTCAACAGGCAGATGCTTGAAAATGTCAGGCTTTCCGGAATGCCAAGCATCGGGCTTACGCTGTATCCGCCTTATCCAGAAGGCTTTTTCTGCGGCGGAATGTCACATCCTTACGTTTACCAGAACGGCGGTGACTGGACTTGGTTCGGCGGGCGCATGATACAGCAGCTTATAGCCAACGGTTTTGTACGCGAGGCTTATGATGAAGTCCGCCCGATGATAGACAGGGTAATCGCTAATGTGGGATTCTATGAATGGTACGGAATGGGAGGTGTCCCGAGCGGATCAGGGCATTTCAAAGGCTCTGCCGGCGTGCTGGCCAAGGCGGTCGGGATGTTCCGTGACTGGGCTGCCCTGCATGCCGGCTCCACGCCCGGTGACGTTCCTGCTATCTGATGATGCTTTCGTCGGAGAAACTGTAGTAGCTGCTGCCGGAGATTATCACATGGTCAATAAGCCTTATGTCGCACGTGTCAAGGGCGCGGTGCAGGTCTCTGGTCAGGCGTATGTCCTCTGTACTCGGAAGGGCGCTTCCTGAAGGGTGGTTGTGGACCATTATCACAGCCGCCGATTTCTTCTCAAGCGCCCTCCTGATTATGGCTTTCTTGTCCATTACTGTTGCATCCTGGCCTCCGCTGCTCATCTTCTCCTTGGAAATGAGTCTGTTGGATCTGCTGAGAAACAGTATCCAGCACTCCTCATGATCCAGATTCTTCATGTGCGGCAGCATGGCGCGGAACACCTTCTGCGGGGTATCCATCCTGATGGCGCTCTCCATGCCGGCTTCTTCCGCGACTCTTCTGCCGATTTCGAAGGCGGCTGCAAGGGTTACGGCTTTTCCGGGACCTATTCCGTTGATTTTGCACAGGCTCTCCGGAGGAAGGGAAGTCAGCTCTCCAAGTTTGTTCCCGGCCAGCATAAGGGTTTCCCTGGCTATCTCAACCACATTCTTTCCTCCGGTTCCCGTCCGCAGCAGTATGGCAATAAGTTCGGCATTGCTCAGACTGTATGCCCCTTTCTCAAGCAGTTTTTCCCTCGGCCTCTCATCGGCGCACAAATCCTTCATTTTCATACCTTCTCACTTTTAAGAAACAAAAGACGCGGGCACGGACACATTGTTCCTGATGCCCACGTCCTGATTTCCGGCAAAAATACGGCTGATGTCATAAGTACCGTAATTTTTGTGGTGAAAAAGGCGTGATAATTTCTTTTTCTTTATTTTATTTCTTTTTTTTATAATTCTTTACGCAGTCTTGCCTTCGGAATCCCGAGCTGGTCACGATACTTGGCTATCGTTCTTCTTGCGACCTTGTACCCTTTTCCTGTCATCCTTTCAACAAGCTCATCATCTGTGAGAGGCTTGCGCTTGTCTTCTGTCTCTACGCATTCAAGCAGGGCTTTCTTCAGCTCTCTTGTGGAAACTTCCTCTCCGTCCTGATTCTCAAGGCCTTCAGAGAAGAAATACTTGAGTGAGTAAATTCCGAAATGAGTCTCTATATATTTGCTGTTGACCACTCTGGATATTGTGGAGATGTCAAATCCTGTCTTTTCAGCGATATCCTTGAGAACCATTGGCTTGAGGTGGGTTTCGTCACCATCTATGAAATATTCGTGCTGATAATCCACTATGGCCTGCATCGTGTTGGAAAGGGTGTTGTGGCGCTGCTTCACTGCCTCAACGAACCATTTTGCGGAATCCAGCTTCTTTTTCACAAAAGCGGCAGCTTCTTTCTTCTCCCTTTCGGAAGAGTTGGCGGCCTCAAGCAGGATGTCTGCATATTTCCTGTTCACCCTCAGCTCTGGAATTGAGAAACGCGGCATGGAAAGTTTCAGCTCTCCCT